>JBKJTB010000273.1:0-4023 GCA_046594305.1 Devosia sp.
CTCCCGCCGCAGCCCTTGCGCAGATGATCCCCGAGGCAATGGCGCGGCAGAACTCGATCGCGCCACTCATCGCCTCGCTCGCGGCCATCGTCACGAGGCCCGGGGTTTTGCCCGAGCCGGTGCTGCGAGCTGCATTGCAAGTGCTCGGTCAGCGCGTGCAACTCCCTCCCAGCGGCCCAACCGCACAAATAATCGAGACCGCGATCGCGAAGTCCGGGGTCTATCTCGAAGCTGCCCTCGCCAAGGGGATGCCGCCCACCGCCGACCTCAAGTCCGGGCTCGTTGCCCTCAAGGGAGCATTGGCGACCTGGCTTGGTGGCAATCCGGCACCGGTGATGGCGGCCCAGCAGGCCGTGCCGCCGCTCCGCGGTGTGCCGCCCCGTGCGGAAGCCATGGATCTGCCGGCGCTGCCTGACGCGCCGCGCGAGGCCGCCGGGGCGCTCCACAGCCAGGCGGACGCGGCGCTCTCCCGCCTAAAACTGGTGCAACTCGCCTCGCTGCCCGATGCCGACGCCGCCCGCGCCTCGCTCCAGGAGCTGCGGACGGAGGTGCCGTTCCTCCTCGGCCAGCAATTGGTGATGGCGCAGTTCCAGGTTTTCCGCGACGGCGCCCGCCACAAATCCGAGGGCAAGCGTGGCTGGACCATGCGGTTCGCGATGAATTTCGCCGCTACGGGCGAGGTCGGGGCCGAAATCGGCCTCCTCGGCCGCTCCGTCAACGTCGCGCTGTGGGCCGCCGACCCGGACACCGCTGCGAGCCTCGAGGCGGCGCTGCCCGAACTCGCCCCGGCTCTCGCCGCGCTGGGCCTCGAACCCGGCGCCGTCCGGGTGCGCGCGCAGCCGCCCGAGCCGACCAAACCCGCCTCCGGGCAGTATCTGGACAGCCGCCGATGACCGAGGAGCCGAAGAGACCGGCCATTGCCGTAGCGCTCGAATACGCGACCGGCACGCGCGAGGCGCCGAAAGTCGTCGCCACGGGCCGGGGGCTCGTTGCCGAAAAGATCATGGAGATCGCCCGCGAGCGTGGCGTCACCATCGAGGCCAACCCCATGCTGGCCGAGGCGCTGAGTGGCGTGCCGATCGACGACACCATCCCGCGCGAGCTTTATCAGGCCGTCGCCGAGGTCATCGGCTTCGTGTTGCGGGCCCAGCAGCGGCGCTAGCCGCTTGGTTTCGCTGCAAAACCGGGTGACTGCGACTTTATGTGGGGTGTAACCTTTCGGTGCAGCCCCTAAATAGCTTCAAACCCGCTCCAGCTGAGGCTCACCTTGGAAATCTTCACCGGCCCCGGCTTTGCTGCCCTCATCCAGGTCATCATGATCGATCTGGTCCTCGCAGGCGACAACGCGGTGGTGATCGGTCTCGCCGCGGCGGGCCTGCCTTCGGATCTACGGCGCCGGGCTATCCTCATCGGCATTATTGCAGCGACCGTGCTGCGCATCACCTTTGCCCTGATCACGACGCAACTGCTGTCGCTGGGCGGTGGTCTGCTGATCGCGGGCGGCATCCTGCTGCTGTACGTTTGCTGGAAGATGTACCGCGAACTGTCGGTCTCGCACGAGGACGAGCACGACGCGACCGAGGCGCTGACCGATTCCGATCTCAACGCTGATGGCACGATCGCCAAGAAGGCGCCGCGCAAGAGCCTGCGTGACGCGGTCATCCAGATCATCATCGCCGACGTGTCGATGTCGCTCGACAATGTGCTCGCGGTCGCGGGCGCCGCGAAGGATCATTTCGAGGCCCTGATCTTCGGTCTCGCTCTGTCCGTCGTCCTGATGGGCGTGGCGGCCACGTTCATCGCCCGCCTGCTGCACCGGTTCCGCTGGATTGCCTGGATTGGTCTCCTCATCATCCTCTATGTCGCGATCAAGATGACGCTCGATGGCGTTGGGGCGTTCGTGACGATCCCGGAAATCCCGTTCCTCTACACGCCGCACGTCGCCGTCCCGCACTGATTTGGTAACCCTAGCTGCGGGTTAGGTGGCATTTACTCTGTTTCTGAAGGGATTTTAGGCCGGGGCGGGCCTAAGTTCGCGCGCCAGCAATGGAGTGTTGCGCGTGTCGATCGCCTTCGATGATTCGCTTGCCCGGACGGCCCCGAGATCGATCTCGGGGCGCGAGGCCGTAACGACGCAGATCGTCTCCCCCGATTTGTGGGACCGGACGATCGCGCAGTTCGATGAAGCCTGCCAGGAGCAGCTCTACGCCTTCGCCAAATCGCGCTGGCCCTCGGTCGAGCACGAGCCGGTGCTGTTCTGGCGCAGTGGCGAGGTCGTCGGCGGCAGCCTGATGATGATCCAGCCGCTGCCGCTGCGGCTCAGCGCGCTTGCGGTCGCCAAATGGGGCCCGATGCTGGCCCGGGCCGACCATCCCGAAAAGCTCGACCTCTACGCGCAGATGATCGACGCACTGGTCGCCGACTACGCGGTCAAGCGCCGGCTGATGCTGAGCGTGTTGCCGCGCGCCGCGCTGTCGCCGTTCAACGCCGAATACGACCACCTCACGCATCGCGGTTTTGCGCGCGGGTCGGAGCTCGGGTTCCCCAACCGCTATATCGTCAACCTTCGCCTGTCGGACGAAGAGCAGCGCAAAAGCCTCGAGCAGAAGTGGCGCTATCACCTCAAGAAGTCGGAGAAGGAGGGCCTCGCATTCGAGCACGGTCCTGCCGCGCGGCTCCCCGAGTTTGCGGCGCTCTACGAGAAGATGCTCGACCGCAAGAAGTTCGCCGACCATTCGGCCTACGACACCGTCTCGAGCCTGTTGACGATGTCGAACGACGTTCTACGGCCCGAATTGTTCTTCGTGCGCCACGCCGGCGAAATCATCGCCGGCGCCATCATCTTCAAGGCCGGCGACCGAGCCGTCTATCTCTATGGCGCCACCACCGATGCGGCGCTGCCGCTGCGCGCCGGCTATTTCATGCACTGGCACATCATCCGCTGGCTGCGCGACAACACGCCGGCCCGCTGGTACGACCTCGGCGGCACCGACGGCTTCCATGGCCTCCACCAGTTCAAGAAGGGCATGGTCGGCGACGCCGGCGTTATCCAGCCCGTGCCGCCCGTCGCCAATTACGCCGCCCATTGGTGGCCGCGCCTCGCGGGCAATTCTGCGTTCTTTGCCCGCGACAGCGTGCAGAAGCTGAAGCGCGAGATCGACAAGCGCCGCGCCGACCGCGCCAAGCCGGACCAGAAGCGCGACGAGGCGGACGCCAGCGAATGAGCCTCCGCCAGCGCCTGCTCTCGCAATCGACCGTGATCTTCGGGGCGCGCCTGTTCGGCGCTGGCCTCACGTTCCTCGTCCAGGTCGCGATCGCCCGCTTCCTCGGCAGCCAGGCGCTGGGCGAATACATTCTCGTGATGGCGACGGTGAACATCATCGCCGTGGTCATGCCGCTCGGCTTTGAAGCCACCGGCACCTATTTCGCCGCAGAATACCGCGCCAAGGGCGAAGGAAAACTGCTGCGCGGCTTCATGCTGCGCGCCTACACCCACATCGCGCTCACCGGCGCACTGGTCATCGTCATCGGCCAGCCCGTCGCACGCCTTTTCGGCGACGCGGGGACGGCCATCGCCTCGCACTGGACGCCTGCCGCGGTGCTGGCCATCGCCACGGCGATGGTGTTCGTCTCGGGCGCCATGCTGGTCGGGCTCAAGCGTCCCTTCGCCGGCTTCTTTGCTGAAACGCTGTTCCGGCCGCTGCTCGCCATCGCCGGCTTCGCCGTGGCCATCGCCATGCGCGGCGGCGTCGACGGCATCAACCCGATCCTCTGGGTGCTCTCCGTCGGCTATGTCATCGTCGCCGTTGCGCAGCTTCTGATGCTGCTGCGTTCGGCCCGCGACATTCCCGCGGGGCAGGGTGCGCCGAAAGCGGAGGTGCGCCGCTGGTGGTATTTTGCCGTGCCCTGGGTGGCGCTGGTCGTCGCCGGCGATTTCTTCTTCGACATCGATCTGCTGCTGCTCGCCGGGCACATGCCGCACGAACAGCTCGCGGTGTTCGGCGTGTGTACGCGCATCTTCTC
>JBKJTB010000408.1:0-17460 GCA_046594305.1 Devosia sp.
ACTGGTCATCCGCGATCTTTCGGACAAATACACGCTGAGCGGCATGAGCCGCCGCGTGGTCCCCGGCATCCCCCACACGCAGGCCGACATCGCCGACCCCGCCGCCATGCGCAAAGCTGCGGCGGGCATGGACATGGTGCTGCATCTCGCCGCCGAAACCCAGGACTATGACGACTGGGACAAGGTGATGAACAACACCATCGCCGGCACGCTCAACATGTATCGCGCGGCACAGGAGGCGGGCGTCAAGCGCGTCGTCTTCATGAGCACCGGCAGCACCATGTGCGGCTACGAATGGTACGAAGGCTCGCCCTATGGCGCCCTCGCCGCCAACACGCTGACCAGCTTGCCGCCCGGCGAAAAGCTGCTCAGCTATCTCGACCCGCCGCGGCCCGACAGTTTCTACGGCGTCGGCAAGCTGTTCGGCGAAAACACCGGACGGCTGTTCTCGGACCGCTACGGCATGTCGGTGATCTGCATCCGGCTGGGCGCCGTGCTGCCCGACGACAAACCCGAACTGATCCGCCACTACCCCGGCTATCTGGCGCAGGGTGATGCGGTGCAGATGGTGGACAAGTGCCTCTCGGCACCCGATAGTGTCCGCTACGACATCTTCGATGCGATTTCGGAGAACAAACGGCGCTGGCGCGACACCAGTCACGCCAAGGATGTCATCGGCTGGCGGCCCACCGGCTCAGCCGACACCTACGACATCACGCTGCTCAAGGCCTGATCGCCTGCCTGCGCTCCGACACGGAGCGCGGGCTTGCCGTTCGTCGCATTAGAACCTTGTTCTTTTGAACCTGTCGTAGGCGCGCTGCCTACAATTTCACCTTTGCGCAGAACCACTTGCTGGCAGCGGCGCCATCGCCGGAAATCGCTTTCAAACGTCGCTTGACACCCCAAACTAACATGTTGTTATGTTAATGACATATGCAGTCGAATTCGGGGGTCTGATTGAGCGTTCCAACTGGTATCGTGGAACTGGTCCGGGAGTGTCGGGCGCGGCTCAATTCCGCGGCGATCTCTGACTCCCTCGACAGCTTCGGCTATCACAACCAGGTCCTTACGCCCGGCATCAAGGCGGTCGATCCGGCGCTGGTGCTGTGCGGTATGGCGCGCGTCGGCCTCTATATGCCGGTGTACCACGACGACGAGACCACCAAGGTTTATGAGCACGAGATCGCGCTGGTCGACAGCCTGAAGCCGGAAGAAGTTCCGGTGCTGTGCTGCCACGGCAATCTGCGCATCTCACCCTGGGGCGAGCTGCTGTCGGAGCGCTCGCATTATCTGGGCGCCGCGGGCTGCCTTACCGATGGTTCAGTGCGCGACACCAGCCGCATCCGCGCCCTCAACTTCCCGGTCTATTCCGGCGGCACCAATCCGGTCGACACAAAATATCGCGGCAAGCTCATGATGTGGGACGTGCCCGGTGAAATCGCCGGCGTGCGCGTCGAAAGCGGCGACTTGGTGTTTGGCGACTTCGACGGCACGGTGATCGTGCCGCAGAAGGTGCTGCGCCCGGCAATCGAAAAGGCGCTCGAGAAGGTCGCAGCCGAAAATGTGGTGCGCGACGAGATCCGCGCCGGCGGCACTCTGGTCGATATCTTCGACCGACATGGAATTCTGTGAGGTGCGGCAGGGACGGCGAAAGCCATCCTGCTGGAATGCCGTCACAGTGGAAGGCTGGGAGCCCACACGGGGAATGCATGCAGGCTCTCATGTCAAATCGGCGCAGTACCCAACCCAGGAGACGTGAATGAGGATTCTGAAGGCCGCCGCGGTGGCCCTACTTCTGCAAACCGGCATCAGTAGTTTTGCGCAGGCCCAGGCTCTGAATGCCAACCCCCTCTCGGATGTGCGTGTTCGGCAGGCCATCGCCTACGCCATCGACCGCAACCTGATCACCGAATCTGTTTTCGGCGGCTTCGCGGTACCAGCCGACGGCCTGCTGCCGAACGGTCCGTTCAAGAGCCCGAACCTCGACAAGTATGCGTACGATCCCGAGAAGGCCAAAGCACTGCTCGCCGAGGCCGGCTGGGATTCGAGCCGCACGCTTCAGATGGTCTACTACTACGACGACCAGATCACTGCCGATCTGATGGCCGTGCTGCAGGCGCAGTTGGCCGACGTCGGCATCAACATGACCTACGGTCTCATCGTGGGCGACGTCGCCAAGACCCTCAACTCCATCCCCGAGGATCCCAAGGGCAAGTCGGTCGTCACCTGGGATCTCGCCTATGGCGCCCGCGCCGCCATGGTGATGCAGGAGTACTTCAACGACTACGCCACCGGCAAAGCCAGCGCTGACGGCTTCCCGGGCACGCCCGAACTCGACGCCCTGATTGCCGAGTCCAACGTGGCGACCGATCCGGAAGTGGCCAAGGCGACGTTGATGAAGATCGACGAGTACATCAACGCCAACGCACTCACCCTGCCGCTCTACTACCAGCAGCTGCAGTCGGTCGAAAGCAACCGTCTCGACCGCCACGGCGAGCCGTACGGCAACGACCAGTTCAACTATGACTGGAACGTCCAGAACTGGACCGTCACGCCCGACGCGAACGGCAAGGCGATCCTCTACACCAACGGCGCGCCGCTCGACTACTTCGAGAACCCCTGGGTGAACCTCGGCCTGTGGGCCGGCAATAAGTTCATCTGGGCTCACATGCTTGGCTCCAAGCCCTTCCTCGACGGCATCACCAGCGGCGACCTGGCCGAAACCTACGAGATGAGCGAAGACGGCAAGACGCTGACCTTCACCATGCGTGACGGCATCAAGTGGCATGACGGCGAGCCGATCACTGTTGACGACGTCGCGTTCAGCCTCGCCTTCTCGCTCAAGACCCCGAACCTGCATGGCGTTCTCGCCAGCGTGTTCAACTCGATCGAAGGTGCCGCCGAGTACGTCGCCGGCACGGCCGACAGCGTCTCGGGCATCACCACGGACGGCAACAAGGTCACGGTGAAGTTCACCAAGCCGAACGCCAACACGCTCATCTCCTTCACCCAGTGGGGTCCGTTCCCCAAGAAGTACTTCGAGGGTGTGGATCCGACGCTCGTCCAGCAGGCCGAGTTCTGGCAGAAGCCGATCGGCTCGGGCCCGTTCAAGGTTGAAGAAGCCAAGTTCGGCGACTTCGCGTCCTTCGTGCCCTTCGACGACTACTATGAAGGCAAGCCCAAGATCGATCAGATCATCGCCTGGGCGAGCTCGGACGGCGACGTGAACATGGTCAAGAACGCGTCTGCCAATCGCATCGATTTCGCCGTCACCAAGGTGGTCAGCGACATCCAGGCGATCAAGGCGCTGGACTTCATGCGGCTGACGCCGTTGGATATCCCCTACACGCGCATGGTCTGGTTCAACCAGTACGACAAATAAGGGAGCTTCCCTAAGGGCACCGCGACCCAGTTGCGGCGCCCATTTTCCGCCCATCGCCGATCTGCCGGGACAACTGCATGCTGACTTACATCATCCGGAGGGTACTGATTATCGTCCCGATGGCGATCGGGATCAGCTTCCTCATCTACCTTGCCCTCGACCTGTCTCCCGGTGACGCCGTCACCCGCATGCTCAACCCGGTGCAGACGGTCGACCCCGAGCGCATCGAAGAGCTGCGCCGGGCCCTGGGGCTCGATGCCCCGCTGCTCGTTCGTTTCTGGATCTGGTTCAGCGGCGTCCTGCAGGGAAATTTTGGCCGCACCCTGACCGGTGGCGTGCCGATCTCACGAATTCTCATGGAGCGCCTGCCGGCGACGCTGGAGCTGTCGGTTGTCGCGCTCGTGCTGTCGAGCATCCTCGGCGCCATCCTCGGGACCATCAGCGCCCTCAAGCGCGGGACCACCACCGACAATGTCCTGACGGTGGTCGGTATGGTCGGCGTCTCGATCCCGGAGTTCTTCTTCGGCCTTGTCGCCATCGTGGTCTTCGCGCTCAATCTCCACTGGCTGCCCGTCGGCGGGCGGATGCTGCCGAGCTACACCACCTACTGGGATCACATCCCCAACCTCATCATGCCCGCTTTGGTGCTCTCCATCATGATGACCGCCGGCGTCATGCGTTACGCGCGCGCCGCCATGCTCGACACGTTAAGCAAAGAGTTCATCAAGACGGCGCGCTCCAAAGGGCTGCCCGAGTGGCGGGTGAACCTCCTCCACGGCTTCCGCGTCGCGCTGACGCCCGTCGTTGTGCTCATCGGCTTCCGTCTGCCGATCCTGATCGGCGGCTCGGTCATCGTCGAGCAGGTGTTCCAGTGGCCCGGCCTCGGCAATCTGTTCGTCCTGTCCGTGCGCAACAAGGATCTCCCGACAGTGATGACGATCGCCCTCCTCTCCGTCGTCCTCGTGCTGGTGGTGAGCCTCATCATCGACGTGCTCACGGCGATCATCGATCCGCGCGTCCGGCTGGGTGGGGACTGACCAGATGGCACTCGTCGATATCGTCAGCCGCCGCACCCGCCTCGACCGGCAATTCGATCAGCTTCGCAGGCTCGAGGAAGCCGGCAAGCTGAAGCCCGCCACCGGCAGCCGCGTCTGGCGCAAGTTCCTCAACAACCGCCTCGCCGTGATTGGCCTCGTGATCTTCACAATCATCCTGCTGGCCTCGATCTTTGCACCGCTCCTCACGCCGTGGGACCCGACCAAAATCAACCTGCGCGCCATCAACCAGTCGCCCTCGTGGGAACACTGGTTCGGCACCGACAAGACCGGCCGCGACGTGTTCGCCCGTGTGCTTTACGGCGGTCGCATCTCGATCCTCGTCGGTCTCGGCAGCGCGCTGATCTCGGCCGTCATCGGCGTCATCATCGGCTGCTATGCCGGCTATGTCGGCGGCTGGTTCGATGCGGTGACGATGCGCGTCTCGGAAGCCATCATGGCCTTCCCCGAGATCATCCTCGTGCTGGTGCTCGTGACGATCCTCGGCCAGTCGCTGTTCAACATCATGGCGATTTTCATCGTCGGCGGCTGGTGCGGCATCTATCGGCTGGTGCGGGCGCAGATGCTGTCGCTGCGCGAGGAAGAATACGTCCAGGCGCTGCGCAGCTTCGGCCTCAGCGGGCCGCTCATCAGCTTCAAGCACATGCTGCCCAATGCGCTCGGCCCGGTGATGGTGAACATCACCCTGTCCACCGCCGCCTTCATCCTGCAGGAGGCTGGGCTCAGCTTCCTCGGCCTCGGCGTTCCGCTCGCCATGCCGACCTGGGGCAATATTCTCAACGTCGCCCAGGACCTCACAGTGCTGCGCAACAGTTGGTACCTCTGGCTCCCGGTGGGCATCTTCATCTCGCTGTTCGTGCTCAGCGTGAACTTCATCGGCGACGGCCTGCGCGACGCCACTGACCCAACGCAGCAGGGCTGAGCCATGTCAGACGTCGCGATCAGCGTCCGCAACCTCAAGACATTCTTCTACACCAACCAGCGCTGCAACAAGGCCGTCAACGGCGTCTCGTTCGACATCCGCAAAGGCAAGACGCTGTGCATCGTCGGCGAGAGCGGCTGCGGCAAGTCGGTGACGGCGGCGGCGATCATGCAGTTGCTGCCGCGCCTGTCGCGCATCGAGGATGGCTCGATCACCTATCACAGCGACCACGGCGATATTCACATCGAGCGGCTCGCGCGGAACGGCTCCGACATGCGGGCCATTCGCGGCGCCGAGATCGCAATGATCTTCCAGGATCCGATGACGGCGCTGAACCCCGTGTTCACCATCGGCTTCCAGATCAAGGAGAATCTGCTCTATCACACCAAGCTGCGCGGCCGACAGCTCAAGGACAAGGCGATCGACCTGCTGCGCTCGATGGGCATCCCGGCGCCGGAGCGTCGCGCCGATCAGTTTCCGCATCAATTCTCAGGCGGCATGCGGCAACGCGCCATGATCGCCATGGCGATGGCGTGCAACCCGAAAGTGCTGATCGCCGACGAACCGACGACGGCGCTCGACGTCACCATCCAGGCGCAGATCTTCGAGCTGATGACGACGCTGAAGCGCGAGCATGGGACGGCGATCATGCTCATCACCCACGACATGGGCGTGGTGGCCGAACTCGCCGACGATGTGGCCGTCATGTACATGGGCAACATCGTCGAGGCCGGCACCGTCGACGACATCATGCGCCGCCCGACCCACCCCTACACGCGCGCCCTGCTCAACTCGATCCCGGTGCTGGGCCGCGGCAAGAACCAGCGGGTGCTGCCGATCCCCGGCTCGACGCCCGATCCGCTGAACCGGCCGACCGGCTGCCAGTTCGCCGATCGCTGCACCTTCCGCGTCGATGCGTGCTCCACGATGCCGGCCGAGACCCAGATGACTGCAACCCACCGCGTCATGTGCTGGCGCCACGAGGAGCTCGCCAATGCTCCGCGACAGTAACGACATCATCCTGAGCCTCCGCGGCGTGAAGGCCTACTTCCCGGTCAAGGCGGGCGTCTTGAAACGCACCGTCGGCCAGGTGAAGGCGGTGGACGGCATCGATCTCGATGTCTACCGCGGCGAGGTGCTCGGCCTCGTAGGCGAGAGCGGCTGTGGCAAGACCACGCTGGGCAAGACCATTCTCCAGCTCGTTCGCGCCACCGCAGGCGAGATCGTCTACAGCTCAAAGACCGGCAGCGCTGACCTCACCAAGCTCTCGAACCGCGAACTCGATCCCTATCGCCGGCTCCTGCAGATCGTCTTCCAGGACCCGCACTCCTCGCTCAATCCGGCCTTCACGATCTTCGGTTCGCTCGAGGACGCGCTGATCAAGTTCGGCGTCAAGACCCGAGCCGCGCGCCGCAAGATCGTCGGCGACCTGCTCGAATCCGTGAACATGCGGGCGGAATACATGGACCGCTACCCGCACGAGTTCTCGGGCGGCCAGCGCCAGCGCATCGGCATAGCCCGCCCGCTCTCGGTCGGTTCCGGGCTGGTGGTCTGCGACGAGGCGGTCAGCGCGCTCGACGTGTCGATCCGTGCGCAGGTGCTCGAACTGCTGATGCAGCTCAAGCGCGACCGCAACCTCACCTACATCTTCATCACCCACGATTTGAGCGTCACTGAATACATCTGCGACCGCATCGCGGTGATGTATCTGGGCCGGATCGTCGAGCTGTGCTCGTCCGAAGACCTCTACGCCCGGCGGCTGCATCCCTATACGCAGGCCCTGCTGTCGGCCATTCCGGTGGCCGACCTCGACCGCAAGAGCAATCGCGTCGTCCTCCAGGGCGACGTTCCGAGCCCGGTCAATCCGCCTGCCGGTTGCCCGTTCCATCCGCGCTGCCAGTTCAAGCAGGACATCTGCACGAAAGTCGTGCCGCCACTGAAGCGCTATTCTATCGACGGCCGCAGCGACCATCTTGCGGCCTGCCACCTTATCGATGCACCCGAGGCGGCCGCCGCCTGACGCGCCCGCCCAATCACGGAGCCTTCCAACAAAATGCCGGCCTTCGATTTCAAGACTGTCCCGGGCGTCATTCCGGCGATGGTGACGCCGTTCGACGAAAACGAGAAGCTCGACGAAAAGCGGCTGCGCGCCGTCGTCAACTTCCTCATCGAGCACAAGCTCGAAGGCCTCTACATCACCGGCTCGACTGGCGAGAGCTTCCTGATGTCGCCCGAGGAGCGCAAGCGCGTCGTCGAGATCACGGTCGAAGAGACCCGCGGCCGCATCCCGATCATCGCCCATATCGGCGCCATCGGCACGCATTCCTCGATTGATCTCGCCAGGCACGCCGAGGCCGCTGGCGTCGATGCGATCTCGTCGGTGCCGCCCTTCTATTGGGGCTTTTCCGCCGACCAGATCGTCAGCTATTACACCGACCTCACCGCCTCCACCTCGCTGCCGATGTTTGCCTACAACGTGCCGATGGCGGCGCTCGGCTTCGACGTCATCAAGCGGCTCGCCGCGATCCCCGGCCTCGTCGGCGTCAAGTACACGGCCTCGACCCATCACGAGATCATCCGCATCAAGCAGGAAATCCGGCAAGACTTCATCGTCTATTCCGGCTCCGACGAGATGGCGATGTCGGGTCTCGGCTTTGGCGCCGAGGGGATCATCGGCTCGTTCTACAATGTGATGCCCGAAATCTTTATCGCCCTGCGCGATGCCGTTGCTGCCGGAGACCATGTCGAAGCCAAGCGGCTGCAGGAGATTGGCAACGCCGTGATCTTCCACTCGCTGCCACGCGGCGGCGTCACCTGCATCAAGCGCGGCATGGCGTGGCTGGGCTGCGATGCGGGCTATACGCGCAAACCTCTCGGCAGTTATGTCGACGCGGCGGCGGAAGCAACGCTCAAGGACGGCTTCCGCGCGCTGCGCGACGAGCGCGGCCTCAAGGGCGTCGCATTCCTCGACGCGCTTTGAGCAGACCGCCATGGCACAGGGGCTTCGCAACGTTCTGACGCTGAATTCGGATCGCTCGGTCCGCAGCGGCAGCACGACCGATCTCGTTGATGCGATCCGGCGCGGCGCGGACCTCCGCATCGGCACCGCGTTCCGCCACAACGAGCACATCGACACCTCCTCTTCCAGCAACGAGCTGATCGAGGAGGTGGCCGAGTTCCGCCAGACCCTCTTGCTCGACGACCGTTGGGCCGCCGGCATCATGACGCTCAGGATGCCGGTGGAGTTGCCCGAAGGGTTCGGGCCGCGCCCATCGATGTCCTTCTTCCTCTACAATCAAGACGGAACGCAGGCGATTGCTCGCCCCTATCTCGACAGTCAGGCACCAACCGGGAAGCCGGGGTCGTATCCAGTCGAGCCCGACCCGGCGATGCCGAAGTACCATCAGTTCGACAACTTCGACGTCGGCACAAACGGGCCGTCGCACAATTTCGTCTACGACTTCGACAGCTTCAGGTATCTCGTCAACGATCGCTGGCGCGAAGTGCTGGCGCACGACCACGAGGGCCGGCCGAAGTCAGGTTCCATCGAGGCGCTGAACGAAGCCTTCATGCGCGGCTCGCCGGTGAAGGTGGCGATCGACAAATTCTGTGTCGGCCTTGTGCCACCGGGCGAGACTGCGCCGGACCATGAGGCTTTCATCCATGCTGGCTCAGGGTACTACTACACCGACCGCAAAATGTTCATCACCGGCACGCATCCCGCGGTGCGGGTGAAGCCGGCGATCCCGCTGCGCTACGGCACCGGTGGTTGGGATTTCTGTTGGCTGGTGGCGCGGACCGACGGTCAGGTCGAACGCTGGCGCTGCGATCCGCAGACCCTGAAGTTCGACCGCAGCACGCATCGCTACGATATGCGCTGGTTCGTTTTGAGGGACTGAAATGGGCAAGCTCGACAGCTTTCTGACCACCGACGATTTCAAGCGGGTCGCCGAACGGCGCGTCCCGCGCATGTTCTACCAGTACGCCGATTCCGGCGCCTACACCGAGCAGACCTACCACGACAACAGCGCCGATTTCGCAAAGATCCGCGTCGAGCAGCGGATCGGCGTCGACGTGAAGAACCGGTCTTTGTCGACCACCATGCTGGGGCGCAAAGTCAGCCTGCCGCTCGGCCTCGCCCCGACGGGCGCCGCCGGAATGCAGACGGCCGACGGCGAGATCAAAGCAGCGCGCGCCGCCGAGGCCTTTGGCATCCCGTTCACGCTGTCGAGCGTCAGTATCTGCTCGATCGAGGATATCGCCGCAGCGACCACTACGCCGTTCTGGTTCCAGCTCTATGTGCGCAAGGACCGCGAGTTCACCGGCCGGCTGATCGACCGCGCCAAGGCGGCCGGGTGTGCCGCCATCGTGGTCACGATGGATTGCCAGCTCTACGGCCAGCGCCACAAGGACGTGCGCAACGGCCTGACGGTGCCCTTCAAACTGACGCCGCGCTTCATGGCCGAGATGGCGATGAAGCCCCGTTGGGCGTTGGCGATGCTCGGCACCAGGCGCCACAGCTTTGGTAATTTCGCCGGCCACGTGCCGGGCGCCAACACGGTTGCGGAGCTCAGTGCCTGGATGAGCGAGCAGGACGACCTGTCGCTTAACTGGGAGGATCTGCGCTGGGTCAAACAACGCTTCGGCGGGCCGCTGGTGGTCAAGGGCGTGCTCCATCCCGACGATGCCCGGCAGGCCGTGGCGCATGGCGCCGACGCGATCGTGGTGTCGAACCATGGCGGCCGCCAGCTCGACGGCGCACCCTCGACCATCCGCGTGCTGCCGCGCATCGTCGATGCCGTGGGCAAGAGTTGCGAGATTTATCTCGATGGCGGCGTGCGGCAGGGTCAGGACATGCTGAAGGCTGTGGCGCTCGGCGCCCGAGCGGTGTTCATCGGTCGGCCGTTTCTCTACGCGCTGGGCGTTGCCGGCGAGGCCGGCGTTCGCCGCCTGCTCGACATCATGCGCGCCGAGGCCGACAGCGCGCTTGGTCTGATGGGCGAAACCGATGTGACCGCCCTCGGGCCGCACAACATCGAGTCCAACGATCTGGTGCGCCCAATTGGGCCATGACAATGCGACAATCGGCACCTCGACCATCGTCGAGCCTGGCGCCGACATCGGCTTCCGCTACAGCGCCTCGTGCGGACCAGCACGCATCGGCGAGCACGGCATTTTGCGGCGCGGCACCGTGATCTACGGCGACGTCACCATCGGCGACTATTTCCAGAGCGGTCACAACACGACGATCCGCGCCAAGGTCCGGATCGGCGACTTCTGCACCGTCACCAACAATTCGACCCTCGAGGGCCTGATCCGCTTCGGCAACGGCGTGCGCGTGATGTCGCATGTCTACATCCCGTCGCGCACCTGGTTCGGCGACCGGGTGTTCGTCGGACCGGGCACCGTGTTCCTCAACGAGAAGCTGCCGGGTCGCGTCGACCGCCCGCCGACGCCCCGCGGCGCAACGATTGGCGATGATGTGCTCATCGGCGGCGGCTGTACGATCCTACCGGGCGTCACCATCGGCGAGCGCAGCTTCATCGCCGCCGGCACGCTGGTGACCAAGGAGATTCCGGCGCGCAGCCTCGTCATGGGCCGGCCGGGACGCATCGAGCCCCTGCCCGCCCATCTCGATCATCCCAACAGTGCGCACCTCTGGCGGCAGGAGCGCGATCTGTGGCACCCGGAAGCCGACAGTGCCAGCCTCGACTGGCCGACGGACTGGCCCGAGCGCTACTGAGGCCGCCGGACCGAATCGATCAGCGCCCGCGCCGTGCCGTAGAACAGTGCTTCACGCTGCGCCGTGCTGAGCCCGATCTGCCGCGATCCGCGCTTCATGGCGCGCAACTGCTCGTAACGGACATAGGTCATGCGCGGATCGCAATGGGCGAGACTCATCGAATGGTTGGTCGGCGACAGATAAGACCAGGCCTTGCCGAAAGTGATGTACTTGCCGCGCATCGGCCCGATCATGTCGTCGGAGCCATACATCACCCGATCGACGCCGACGCCCATATAGAGCGCATCGAGCGCGTCTGAATCGCAGACCGTCGAGGTGTCGTACCAGACATTGGGCAGGCCGCGCAGGTGCGCCGCCGCCTTCTCGATGGCCCACGGCGAATAGCTCCGCGCGCAGTGCGCGAGAATCCACTTCGCGTTGGGGTATTTCTCGCTGAGCCGCACCATATCGGCGATGTTGTCGGGGTCGGCGATCGCGTCGCGCTTGCTCAGATGCATCATGATGATGAGGCCGAGCTTGTCGGCCACGGCAATCTGATGCTCCGGCATGAAGTCGGTCAGCCGGCCCTCGACCGCATCGCCGGTGCTTGCGTACCAGCGGTACGGCTTGAAGCCGATCAGCCCGGTACGCCGCACCATCGCCTCGACGTCGGCGCCGCTCATCCCCGGATGCACCAGCCCCAGGCCACGCCCGGCACTACCACCCTTCTTCACCTCGGCGGCGACGTAGCTGTTGGAGCCGTCGAAGTCACACGGCAGCGGGAACGGAAACGGAAACGCCAGCCGCTCCATCTCTCGCCCCGGCATCAGCGCAGCGTCGACCTCGTCGGCCAACTCCCACGTCACCTCGGGAAACAGCGCGCCGATGCCCTCGGCGAAGGGCCCGGTCGCCTTGTTGGGATCGAGGTCGAAGGCCCAGCGATAGATGTGCGTGTGCGCGTCGAACACTTTTGCCGGCACGAAGTCGTCGAGCTCCTCGGTCCAGATGCGCTGGTCGAGGGAGGTGAGATCGAGTTCGCCCATTATGTGATCCTCAGTGGCGGCGGCGGGCAGCGTTGCGCTGCGGCACGGTGGAAGAGAGATAGGAGGCGGTGTCGGCAGCGCCGAAGCGGTCGGGTGAAAAGGCGCTGAGATCGATCGAGGTGCGGCCGTTGGCGACGAACTCAGCGAGGTAGTAGCCGGAGGCCGGGTTGTAGCTAAAACCGCCCGAGTGGAAGCAGACGCCGACGAACAGCCCCTCGGTGTTGCCGAACGGCCCGAGGATCGGCTCGCCATCCATCGAGAACGACAGCAGTCCCACCTTGCGGATCTCCCATTCGGCCTCGCGCAGCGCCGGCACGAAATCGCCGAAGCGGTCGAGGACCGCCGGTAGCACCGCCGGATCGTCGGCGATCTCTGTCAGCCGGAAATCGAAGTCCGAAACCTTCCAGTCGTCGCGATCCGGTGTTTCGGCGCCGATGAGGATGCGGTTGCCGAAGGCCGGCCGGACATAGCCGAGATAGGGATCGGCATTGACCGGTGGCGCGACGAAGGCGGACGCCAGCGGCTTCGACACATAGCGCTGATGCACGAACGTCTTCGCCGGAATCGAAATGCCCGCCGTCTCGAGCAGCGGCAGGATCCAGGCATAGTTGGCAACCACCACCGCATCGGCGGGCTCGATGCCGGTCTCGAGCCGCACGCCGGTGACCCGGTTGCCTTGCGTGACCAGTTCGCGCGCCGTGGCGTTCTCGATGATCCGCACGCCGAGCTGACGAAGTTTCGCCGTCAGCGCCGCCAGATACTCCTCCGGCTCGCTGTAGCCGCCGAGGGGATCGAGCAGGCCGATATGGTCGGGCTCGGGATTGAGCTGCGGCCAGCGGCGGCGGATCTCGTCGGCCGACAGGATCTGGTAGGGCACGTCATATTCGTCGTAAAGCGGCAGCAGCGCCTCGCGCGCCGGCCACAGGTCCGGACTGAACAGGCCGAGGCAGCCATGCTCATTGTGGAAAACATAGCCATCCAGCTCGCGGCTCATCTCCCGGAACCGCCGGAGCGCGGTCTTCCGCGCTAGAATGCCGGTCTTGGACCACAGCAATCCCGTCGAAATGCCCCCGGCCCGGCTGCTCGAGCCGGCGCCGATGCTGTCCTTTTCGAGCAGCGTCACCTCGCCATAGCCGAGGCGCTTGAGATGATAGGCGGTGGAGAGGCCGGTGACGCCTCCACCAACGATGACAGCCCGCCTGGTCAATGCAATCGGTCCCCGCTTGACACACCACGCTTGTTATAATGATAACATAATACAAGGATCAAGAGGGACAGCGCACGATGACATCCTATGTCGAAGACTTCGATGATGGACCAGGTGGCTGGATGCGCGTCGCCAACAACTACGATCCGCCGATGGCGCTCCCCATCCGCAACGGTGCGGTGCGCTCGCAGGGGCCGTGGTGGGTCGACTACAACCATGCGCCACCCGGCGGCGGCTATCTGCAATTGCTGATGGCGATGGTGACGCACGGCCCGACCACCGAAGCCGTGCGCGAGGTGTCGGGGAAGAACCGCTTCACCGGCGGCACGTACCCCACCGACTTCACCAATGCCCGCATGACGCTGCGCACCCGCGGCGAACTCGAAGCGGCCGGCACGAGGCTGTCGCTGCTGATCCAGGGCTCGGTCGACGGCATCACCTCGGGCTGGGTGCTGAGCGGCGACACCTTCGCCGTCAACAAAGACTGGATGGAAACCACCGTCACCGCCAAGCCCGATCCGGCGCTGTGGACCAGCATCGGCTCGCGCCACGACCGCACCGACACCTACGGCGAAAAGCCGCTGCTCAAAGTGCTCGGCAACGTCAACGTCAACATCCACATCATCATGTTCCCGGTAAAGCCGCGGCCGATGGGCGAGATCGGCGGCGACCCGCACATCCTGCGCGCCGGCCGCGACTATCCGATCTGGCCCTCGAGCATCGCGCAAGGCTACGTCGAGATCGACCGCGTGCAGATCGATTTCGCGGGCAAGCCATGAGCCGCTACAAGCAGACCGTCCTCGGCACCGTGTGCCTGCCGTGGAACGACGACGGCAAACTCGACGAGGCGCTGTTCCGTAAAACCGTGACGCATCTCGTCACCTCCGGGCTGCCCGACCTCTATGTGTTCGGCACCGCCGGCGAGGGCTACGCGGTCAGCGAAGCGGTGTTCCGCCAGGTCGCCGGGCTGTTCGCCGATGCGATGCGGGAGGCGGGCGGCGCCAAGCCCATGGTCGGCGTCGTCAGCCTGTCGCTTGCGACGATGATCGAGCGCATCGGCTATTGCCGCGAGCTTGGCATCGACACCTTCCAGTTCTCACTGCCCAATTGGCAGGCGACGTCCGACGCTGAGATGTCCCGGGTGTTCGCCGAAATCTGCGGCAGCTTTCCAGACTGCAGTTTCCTCCACTACAATCTGATGCGCTCGGGCCGTCTGGTGCGCCCGCACCACTATGCCGAACTGGCCGCGACGCATCCCAACCTCGTTGCGACAAAATATGGCGGCGGCGATGCCTTCATGATTTCGGGACTGATGAAGGACGCCGGCATGTTGCGGCACTTCTTCACCGAGCAGGGCTACTACCTCGGTGCGCCGCTCGGCGACTGCGCCCTGCTGACCTCGATCTCCTCGAGCAATCCGCGCCGGGCGCACGAGTACCTGCAGGCCGGCGCGACCGGCGATGCCGTCAAATTCGCGACGCTCTATCGCGAGCTCTGCGACGTGTTGCATGCGCTGCTCGATGCCACCGGCACCAGCTTCATCGATGGCGCCTACGACAAGGCGATCCACCGGCTGTCGATCCCGGAGTTCCCGCTCGCCCTGCTGCCGCCCTACGAGACGACCACGATCGCCGCGTTCGAGACCTATCGCGACCGCATGCTCAAGGAGTTTCCGGCCTGGATGCCGGATCGCTGATGGCACTGGCGATGCGCCAGACCCCGTGCGCATCGCAGGCGGCGTAGTATACGCGGAGGCGCCCATCGCCGAGCGGCATCAGCGACATGTCCTCGGCGTGCACCGCATCGATGTCGCTGCCGCCGTAGCCGTCGCCCTCGATGACGACGCCGTCGCGGACCCAGTCGATCCCGTCCGCCGAACGCGCCCTCAGAATCCGCGAGCGATACCCCGACATGTCGGCGGCAATCGACGCCGCCGCAAAGCTGGCGCTCTGTCCACTGGCCACCGCATTGGCGTTGAGGCTGGGATGCACCGGCCGCTGCTGACCCCCCGGCAGGTCCTGCCAGGCCGAGTAATAGAGCCGCCACGGCGCGCCCGGGATCGCCTCCGCCGCCGTGATCCCCGCGCTGTCGATTGTCCCGGTCCGGTCGCTCAGCCGGACACCCGGTTCGGCGGTGAAGTTGAGCCCGTCCGCAGTCACCGCGCTGATCACCGGCGTGCCGACGCGCTCCCCCTGCCCCGGTCCGCCGCCCTCATACACCGACTCGAAGCAGTAGAGCCGCCCGCCACCGTCCGCATTGGCCATGAACCGTGGTGCCCCTACGCCGCCCGGCCGCGTAAACCGCACGCCGTCCTCGTGTCGCCAGTTCACCTGGTTTTTCGAGATCGCGCTGCAGATCGAGGTTGGCCGGTCGGCATTCCCGCGTGCTTCGAAATACATGCGCCATCCGCCGCTAGGCAGTTCAACGATACTCGGCGCCAGCACCCGCAATGACAGATGCGGCATTGCCGGAAGCGGCGCGACGCGAATGCCGGGTTCGGGGACAAAGATGAGGCCGTCCTCGGACACCGCGCTCAGGATGTAGCCCTGGCAATCCTCGAACGGCTTGCCCGGCCCGATGCCGGTGTAGAACAGACGAAAGCCACCGGCCGGCCTGCGCACGATGCAGGGCGCCTGCACCTTGTCGCGGTCGAGATCGCGACTGCCGGCCAGACGGGCGCCAGCTTCCTTGCGCCAGAGCTCGTGATCGGCCATCGCAATTCCCTGCATTGAAACAGCGCTTTAGCGCGCTTGACGGATATCGGGTTATTCTTATAACAATATAGCATAGCGTCAATGAGCGGCGCGCGGGAGGATGGCCTGAATGGGCAAGGGGCAGGATCTCTGGAAGACGGCGAAAACCGTCATACCGGGCGGCAATATGCTGCTCTCCAAACGCCCCGAAATGTTCCTGCCCGAACAATGGCCGGCCTATTTCTCACGCGCCGCCGGATGCCGCGTCTGGGACCTCGACGACCGCGAATACATCGACATGTCGATCATGGGCATCGGCTGCAATACGCTGGGCTACGGCCGCCCCGAAGTCGACGACGCTGTGCGGCGGACGGTCGATCTGGGCAACATGGCGACGCTCAACGCGCCCGAGGAAGTCGAACTCGCGCAAAAGCTGATCGAGCTGCACCCCTGGGCCGATATGGCGCGCTTTGCGCGTTCGGGCGGCGAAGCCAATGCGATCTCGATCCGCATCGCCCGCGCCGCCAGCGGCCGCGATGGCGTGGCGCTGTGCGGCTATCACGGCTGGCACGACTGGTACCTCGCCAGCAATCTCGGCGACACCAGCAATCTCGCCGGCCACCTCCTCCCCGGCCTCAATCCGAACGGCGTTCCACAATCGCTGCGCGGCTCGGTGTTCCCGTTCGCCTATAACGATATCGCAGCCCTCGCGGCGCTGGTGGCCACCGGCAAGATCGGGGTCATTAAGATGGAAGTCTCGCGCAACTATTCGCCCGACCCTGATTTCCTGATCCGCGTGCGAAAACTCGCGACCGACAACCACATCATCCTCATCTTCGATGAATGCACGTCGGGCTTCCGCCAGGCTTTTGGCGGGCTGCACAAGATCTACGGCGTCGATCCCGACATGGCCGTGTTCGGCAAGGCGCTGGGCAATGGCTATGCCGTCACCGGCGTCATCGGCCGTCGCGACATCATGGAAGCGGCACAGAACACCTTCATCTCCTCAACCTTCTGGACCGAGCGCATCGGCTCCGCCGCCGCCCTTGCCACCCTTGCCGTGATGGGCAAGGAGCGCTCCTGGGAAAAGATCACCGCCACCGGTCAGGACATCACCGCCCGCTGGCAGGCGCTCGGCAAGAAATACGGCCTGCCGATCACCACTGCCGGCGTCCCCGCCCTCACCAGCTTCAGCTTCAAATCGCCCAACGCGCAGGCCTACAAGACGCTGATTTCGCAGGAGATGCTGGCGAAAGGCTATCTCGCCGGCAACAGTGTCTACACCTGCACCGAACACACGCCCGCAATCGTCGACGGCTATTTCGAAGCACTCGATCCGGTCTTCGGCCTGATCCGCGAATGCGAGGATGGTCGCGACGTGCTGTCCCTGCTCAATGGCCCCATCGCCCATAGCGGCTTCACCCGCCTCAACTGAG
>JBKJTB010000121.1:0-8086 GCA_046594305.1 Devosia sp.
CTCGTGGCGCGCCCAGCCGCGGCTGCGCTTCGAGGCGGGCAGGGTCGTCCCGACATGGTCGAGCCGCGGCCAGTATCGCGACGACACCCCGATTGATTGGCTGGTGCCGCACGCCGATGGCACCATGACCGTGTTCTATGGCAGCGAGGCCAACCGGCTCGACATCGCCACCGACGTGGTCACCGTCTATGTCGGCGGCACCCCGCACCTCGTTACCATCACGCCGGATTTGGTCACGGCGCCCGCCGATGCCCCGCCGTCGATCGTCCAGGACGGTACCAAGGTGCTGGTCGATTTCGGTTTTGCCGGCTCGGCGGAAATCCGCTCCAACCAGGTCTATGTGCAGCGCCGCTTCCTCGGCTGGTCGAACTTCTTCTTCGACACCAACTCAGCGTTCTGGGGCCGCAACGCGGGCGAGGTCCTGGGGCTGGCCATCTCGGGTGAGCGCCTCGATCCCGCGCGCAGCAATCTGCAACTCGCCTGGGACGATTTCCTTGGCAATCGGGTGTGGCAGCACGCCGACATCTTCTCAAAGCTGCTGCAGACGCTGGTGATGGCCTTCGTCGGCACGCTCGCCGCCACTCTCGCCGCGTTGCCGCTCGCCTTCATCGCCGCGCGCAACATCACCTCCAACGGCGCGGCCAACTGGTTCATGAAGCGGCTGTTCGATTTCCTGCGCTCGATCGATATGCTGATCTGGGCGTTGTTCTTCACCCGCGGCTTCGGCCCCGGCCCAATCCCCGGCATCGCCGCGATCTTCTTCGCCGACGCCGGCGCGCTCGGCAAAGTTTACACCGAGGCGCTGGAGAACATCGACGACAAGCAGCGCGAGGGCGTCAAATCCGTCGGCGCCTCATCGGCCGCGGTCAACCGCTATGGCGTCGTGCCGCAGGTGCTCCCGGTGTTCATCTCGCAGTCGCTCTACTTCTGGGAGAGCAACACCCGCTCGGCCACCATCATCGGCGCTGTCGGCGCCGGGGGCATCGGCCTCAAGCTGCTGGAAGCCATGGGCACCAATTCCGACTGGGACAAGGTCGCTTACATGGTGCTGCTGATCCTGCTCGTGGTGTTCGTCTTCGACAATGTGTCGAACGCCATCCGCTCGCGGCTGATCGGAAAATCCAACCACTGACCTCGCTCCCAGTGCGCATATCCGCGCAGCGGCGGCGTGTCATCGTTTCGTCATCCCGATGTCACCGGCGCTTTTTGTGGCTGACCTAAGCGGGGTGGTCCATCCAGTCCTTCAGGAGCCTCAAATGAAGCGTCACGGCGTTCTTGCCGCCCTTGCTGTCACGCTGCTGACAGCCACCGCCATTCCGGCCAGCGCCGCCGCGGTCTTCAACCGCATTGCCAGCTTCCCCGTGGAGCTCAACGCACCCGAAGCCGAGACCACTTCAGCCGAGATCATCGCGGCCTCCGATGATGGCATGACGCTGGTCTATTCCGACAGCCCGGCCGGTGGCATCGGCTTTGTCGACATCACTGATCCCAAGGCGCCCAAGGCCGGCGGCTTCCTCGCGCTCGACGGCGAACCGACCTCGGTCACCATCATCGGCGGCAAGGTGTTCGCGGCGGTCAATACCTCGGAGAGCAAGCTCAATCCCTCGGGCAAGCTCGTCGTCGTCGACCTCGCCACCAAAACTATCGAGACCAGCATCGACCTCGGCGGCCAGCCTGATTCGATTACCCACAATGAGTCCGGCACGCTGCTCGCCATCGCCATCGAGAACGAGCGCGACGAAGAGATCAACGACGCCGCCATCCCGCAGGCGCCTGGCGGCTATCTTGTGCTGGTCACCGTCGCCAACGGCACCGCCGATCCGGCGAGCCTCAAGAAGGTCGACCTGACCGGCCTCGCGGCGATCGCCCCGGAGGATCCGGAAGTCGAGTTCGTCGCCTTCAACAGCCTCGACGAGATCGCCGTCACGCTCCAGGAAAACAACGAGATCATCATCGTCGACGGCAAGACCGGCACCGTCGCCGGCCATTTCCCGGCCGGCACCGTGTCCCTCGAGGGCATCGACACCAAGAAGGACGGCGCGCTCAACTTCACCGGCGCGATGGCGGACGTGCCGCGCGAGCCCGATGCTGTCAAATGGCTGGACGACACCCGCCTCGTGATCGCCAACGAGGGCGACTGGAAGGGCGGCCTGCGCGGCTTCACCATCTTCAACAAAGACGGCACCGTCGCTTACGAAAACGGTCCGGCGATGGAACTCGAAGCCGCCCGTCTCGGCCACTATCCGGATGCCCGCAACAAGAAGGGCGTCGAGCCCGAAGGCCTCGAAGTCGCAACATTCGGCGACGACCGGCTGATCTTCATCGCCCAGGAACGCGCCTCGCTGATCGGCGTCTACAAGGACACCGGCGCCGAGCCGGAATATCTGCAGTCGCTGCCCTCGGGCATCTCGCCGGAAGGCCTCGTCGCCATTCCGGGCCGCAACCTGCTTGCCACCGCCAACGAAGTCGACCTTCGCGCCGGCGGCCTCGCCGGTTCGCACGTGATGCTCTATGAGCGCTCCGAAGCTGAGGCGGCCTACCCGCAGCTCATCTCCGATCTTGACGCCGACGGTCACCCGATCGGCTGGGCCGCCATCTCCGGTGCCGTTGCCGATGCTGAAAAGCCGGGCATCCTCTATGCCGTCAGCGACAGCGTTCTGAGTACCGAGCCGGCGATCTACGAGATCGACGCGACGGCCAAGCCCGCCCGCATCGTCAACAAGACCATCGTCACGCGCAATGGCGACGCCGCGCAAAAACTCGACCTCGAAGGCATCACGCTCGATGGCGAGGGCGGCTTCTGGCTGGCCTCCGAAGGTCGCACCGACCGGCTGACGCCGCATGCGCTCTACCACGTCGATGCCGACGGCAAGATCATCGAGGAAGTTGCCTTCCCCGAGGCTTTGCTGCCCAGCGAGATCCGCTACGGCGCCGAGGGCGTCGCGCTGGTGAACGGCACGCTCTGGGTCGCCATCCAGCGCGAATGGAAGGACGATCCGGCGGGTCAGGTGAAGCTGCTCGGCTACGCCATTGCCGACAAGAAATGGACCGCTGTACGCTACCCGCTCGAAGCTCCGGCCGACGGCGCGTGGAGCGGGCTCTCCGAGATTACCGCGCATGGCGACTACGTCTACATCGTCGAGCGCGACAACCAGATCTCGCTCAAGGCTGCATTGAAGAAGCTCTATCGCGTCCCCGTCGCCCAACTGGTCGGCGCCGAGATCGGCGGCGATCTGCCGGTGGTGACCAAGGAAGAAGTTCACGACTTCCTGCCGGACCTCGCCTCGAACCATGGCTACGTCGTCGACAAGGTCGAAAGCTTCGCCATCGATGCCGCCGGCACGGGCTTCGTGATCACCGACAATGACGGTGTCGCCGACTCCTCGGGCGAGACCTTCTTCTGGTCGATCGGCGAGATCAAGTAACGCGCGCAATCCGGGCGGGCCTGGGACTAACCCCGGCCCGCCTGCCTCGACCGGGCGGCTGTCACGAAACCTTCGCAATGCGCAGGTTCTGCTAAACTCCGCCCGGACAGCCAAATACGAGAACCCAGAATGACCAGCTCCGACGACCGCGCGCAATTGGAGCGCATCAAGGCCGAGATCACCGACTCGTTCGACGAAGAGCTGGAGATTCAGCTCGAGGAGGAGCGGCTCGATGAACTCGTTGCCGAGGAACTCGCCTCGGCCGGCAAGCCGTCGATCGATCGCCAGATCTATTTCAAGGAACTGTTCAGGCTGCAGCACGAATTGGTGCGGCTCCAGGATTGGGTGGTCCACAAGAAACTCAAGATGCTGGTGATCTTCGAAGGGCGCGATTCTGCTGGCAAGGGTGGGGCCATCAAGCGCGTCATCCAGCGGCTAAACCCCCGCGTGGCGCGGGTGATCGCCCTGCCGGCGCCCACCGAGCGTGAGCGCAACCAATGGTATTTCCAGCGCTACGTGCCCCATTTGCCGACGGCCGGCGAGATCGTGCTGTTCGACCGCTCCTGGTACAATCGCGCCGGCGTCGAGCGCGTCATGGGCTTTGCCACCGCCGATGAGGTCGAGGAATTCTTCAGGTCGGTCCCCGACTTCGAAAAGATGCTCGTCCGGTCAGGCATCATCCTCGTCAAATACTGGTTTTCGATCACCGACACGGAACAAGAATTCCGTTTCAAGATGCGCATTCATGACCCGCTGAAGCAGTGGAAGCTGTCGCCGATGGACATGGAGAGTCGCGTCCACTGGGAGGACTACACCAAAGCCAAAGAGGAAATGTTCGCCCGCACGCACACCGCCGAGTCCCCTTGGCGCGTCGTTCAGGCAGTGGACAAGAAGCGGGCCCGGCTCAACATGATCGCCCATCTGCTCTCGCTCGTTCCCTACGAGGACGTCCCCAAGCCCGAAATCGAACTCCCGCCGCGCGTCCACCACGCCGACTACGTCCGCCACCCGGTCCCGCAGGAACTCTACATACCCGAGACGTACTAGCTGCGCCCGGCCGTGCTGAGCGTGGCATGCCGCTCGCCCGGGAAGCGCCTACCCGGCGACCATCGGTCGATGGATTTCGATGAGGGTCCGCAGTTCGGGACGGCACGAGCCGCAGCTGGTGCCGGCGCGCAGCACTCTGCCGATGTCATCGACCGTGTTGCAGCCGGCGCGAATAGCCCCCGCGATGTCGTGCGCGCCGACATTGTTGCAGGCGCAGACAATCGGACCGGGATCCGGCCTGTTGGCGCCGGGACGGCCGGCGAGCACATCCGAGCGGCGGGCGGGCTCGAGACGTTCGCTCAGCAGGGTGACCGCCCATTGGCGCGAGACGGCAACCGGCATGGGCGAAAGAAACAGTGCGAACGTTAGCCGGTCTCCTGCAAAGGACGCCAGACTGCGCCAGCCGGTCACGCGATCGACCATCGTCACGAGCGAGGCGTCGTCCCCCGGATCAAACGCGCCGCGCGCCCAGAGGGCCGGGTCGGCAAGCTGGTTCGTGAACGCCATTTCCGTGCGCCAGCCACCGTCGGCCTCGGCAATCGCCCAATAGTCGGTGCCCGCCAGTGTGGGCCGATGCGAGCTGACCGCAAATCCATAAAGCGAGACCTCCGCAGCACAGGCCGTCACCTGCGCCATCTTCAGCGCCGGCTGGCCGGAATGAGGATCGGTCGCGGCGCCGACCATCGCGTTGACCCGTCCGGTCGCGGAGTACCGGTCGGTCCAGTGCATCGGCACGAATACCGATCCGCGCCGCTGCCGGTCGGTGACCAGCGCCCGGACGAGCGCGCTGCCATGGTCGTTTTCAAGCCTGACGAGGCTGGCATGCGTGATCCCCCTCTCATCCGCGTCCGCCGGATGCAGTTCGGCAAACGGCTCGGCCATATGCGCCGAGAGCCGCTGCGCTTTGCCGGTCCGCGTCATGGTGTGCCAATGATCACGCACTCTGCCGGTGTTGAGGATCAGCGTGCTGGCTGCTGGGACGACCGGCAGTGGCGGCGTCACCGCGACGAAATGAGCACGGCGATCCGCGGTGAAGAACTGCCCGTCTCCGAACATCCGCGCTGTGCCATTCGCCCTCACCGGCCACTGCACCGGTGCTAAACTGTCGTAGTCCCGTCCAATCAAGCCAGACAAATCGAAGTCGCGCTCGCCATTGTTCTCGAATGCGGAGAGCGCCATGTGCTCGGCGAAGATCTCGGCCGATGACGTGTAGGGGAAGGCGCTGGCGAACCCCATGCGCCGCGCGACCTCCGAGATGATCCACCAGTCGGGTCGCGCCTGGCTTGGCGTTGCGAGGAACGGCCGTTGCCGGGAGATCCGCCGTTCGGAGTTTGTAACTGTGCCGTCCTTCTCGCCCCAGCCGGCGGCCGGCAGTCGGACGTGGGCCTCGACCGCGGTGTCGGTCGCCGCGTTCATGTCGGACACCACGACGAATGGACATTGCCGCAAGGCGCGCCGCACCTCGTCCGCCTCGGGCATCGAGTCGACCGGATTGGTGGCCATGATCCAGAGTGCCTTGACGCGGCCGTCGGCCACCGCGCCGAAGAGATCGACCGCCTTCAGTCCGGGCCTGGTTGCGACGCGATCCGATCGCCAGAAGCGCCCAACGCGATCGATGCTCTCCGGCGTAAAGTCCATGTGGGCCGCCAGCATATTGGCGAGGCCTCCCACTTCGCGCCCACCCATGGCATTGGGTTGCCCGGTCACGGAGAACGGACCCATTCCGGGCATGCCGATGCGCCCCGTGGCGAGATGGCAGTTGATGATGGCATTGACCTTGTCGGTGCCGCTCTCCGATTGATTGACGCCCTGCGAGAACACGGTGACCGTGCGGTGGGTCTCAGCGAACCACCCGTAGAACACCGCGATGTCGCGGCGGCTCAGTCCCGTCGCCTCGGCCACCCGCTCGATGCTCCAACTCCGCGACGCCTCCAGGGCATCGGCAAACGCGCTGGTATAGGCGCCGATGAATTCCCGGTCTGTGACTCTTTGCTCGGCGAGATACGCGAGCAGGCCAACAAACAGCGCGGCGTCGCCATCGGGAGCGATCGGCAAATGGAGGTCCGCCTGATCTGCCGTGCTCGTGCGGCGCGGGTCGATCAGCACGATGCGCAGATGCGGCCGTTCCGCCTTGGCCTTCACGATCCGCTGGTACAGCACCGGATGGCACCAGGCGAGATTGGAACCCACCAGGACAATGAGGTCCGCAAGCTCGAAATCCTCGTAGCTTCCGGGCACGGTGTCGGAACCAAAGGCGCGCTTGTGCCCCGCCACCGAGGACGCCATGCAGAGGCGTGAATTGGTGTCGATGTTGCCCGAGCCGATGAAGCCCTTCATCAGCTTGTTGGCGACGTAATAGTCCTCCGTCAGCAACTGGCCGGAGCCATAGATCGCGACCGAGTCCGGACCATGTTCGGCGATGGTTTGCGCAAAAGTCCGCGCCACCAGATCGAGGGCCTCGTCCCAACTGGCGCGTGCGCCGCCGATCTCGGGGTAGAGGAGGCGGCCGTCGAGCGACAGGGTCTCGCCGAGGGCGGAGCCCTTTGAGCAGAGGCGTCCGAAATTTGCCGGGTGGTCGGGATCGCCGGCGATCGCCACCGACCCGTCTGGCCGCGGCGTCGCCAGCACCCCGCAACCCACCCCACAATAGGGGCAGGTGGTGCGGACCGTGCCCGGCTCCGTCATTCCGCTGCTGCCAGCATCGCCAGATCGGCCATGAAGATGCGGCCGTCGACAATTTCAAGCGGGATGGTCCGCACCCGGCCCTCGTCGGCGCCCTGAGCCTGTCCGGTCTCGAGCGAGAACACCCAGTTGTGGAGCGGACAGGTCACCTGCGCGCCATGCACAATTCCCTGGCTCAGGGGGCCGCCCTTGTGCGGACAGCGGTCCTCGATCGCAAACACCTTGTCGTCCATCGTCCGGAACACCGCGATCGGTCCCGCCGCGGTCTTGACGCAGCGGGCGCCTCGACGAGGGATGTCCTCGACGCCGCCGATCTCGAGCCAGTCCTCCATCGCCTTCATTCCGCAGCCTGCGGCACGCCGAACTCGGCCAGCGCCGCAAACTCGTGCGCGTCCTTGCCGTTGACCCGCTCCTCCCACGGATCGACCTGCGCGAAGGTCTGGCTGAAGACGAAGCGGTCGTGGTAGTGGCGGCGCTTGTCGAGATCGGTGACGATCGCGGCAATGATCGACTCCTTGCCGACCCGCTTCATCCATTTGTAGATGCGCTCGAGATAGCGACCTTGCTCGCGATAGAGCTGGACGAGGGCGGCGATCACCTCGACCGCCTCGTCCTCGGTATCGACGTGGCACAGGGGCTCCGTGCCCTTGATGTCGAGCCCCGCCGCGCCGCCGAAGACGATGTCGTAGCCGCCGTCGACACAGATCACGCCGACATCCTTGCAGGTCGCCTCGGCGCAATTGCGCGGGCATCCCGACACCGCCATCTTGACCTTGGCCGGGGTCCAGCTCCCCCACATGAATTTCTCGAGGCGGATACCGAGGCCGGTCGAATCCTGCGTGCCGAAGCGGCACCAATCGGACCCGACGCAGGTCTTCACTGTCCGCAGCCCCTTGGCATAGGCAGCGCCCGAGACCATGCCGGCTGCGTTG
>JBKJTB010000189.1:0-3249 GCA_046594305.1 Devosia sp.
TGGCGCGTGACGGTGCGGAGCTTGCGTCCATACCGGTCTTCGTCACGCCAGCCGGCATTGAGCGAGAAGCGGCCGGCATTGAGCAGGGCGTGCAGCCGGCGCTTTGCGGCCAGGCCGAGCTGCCTCTCGCGCGCGCAGCGCGGCGGGCTGAGTTCCGGCGTATCGATATCGGCGATCCTGATCTTTTCGCCCTGATGCCAGAAGGTGTCGCCGTCAACGACGCAATTGGTTCGCGCTTCGGCACCGCAGATCGTGAATGACGCTGACAGCGTGTCGGCAGCGGAACCCGTGAACGACGTCAGCATGCTGTCGAGGCGGCCTGTCTCCAGCAGATGAAAAGCGCCCAACGCTCCAACGGCGATGACGGCCACAATTGCGAAGGAACGCAGGAGCAACGCCGATTGCCGCGCCGACATGCCTCGTCTCGAACTTCCGAACGATGACGACCTTGTGCTGAAGCGCCTCGGCGGACGGCTTTTGTATCTGGCGACGTTGCTCAAGTCCGGCCCTGTCTCCCGTTCCGTCATGGCGAAACTACCACCTCATGCTTGAGTCCTGTTTGCCAGGATCATTCAAATGTCACCGATCAGACCCGCTCCGGTACCGCATAAAGCAGAAGGGTTTGGGCGAGACGCCTGCGGCGGACGGCTCTATTCGCTTCGTTCACGGCGCCCGCAAGCGGTCTTCGCCTGCCGGTGACGATCCTCTCGCGGGATGAGACCCTCCGGATCGCCCGGCCGCCTTATCACGAGGGGTGCCCCTCGCTCACCCAGCCGGCTGGACGCCAGGTGACAATCATGCCTCGGTCTCCTTCCGGTGGAAGCGGTTCTCGCCGACGCAGACCTTCATGTCAGCGCGCCGGAACCAGATGGCGCGGCCGCAGCGCAGCGGTGGATTGCCGGCGGTGAAGACAATCTGCTCGTCGGCCCGCATCTGCATCACCTCATGCGGCAGAATCAGCGGTCGGCGCGTGAGCTGCTTGGAGCGTGTGCGCGACGAGCCCGACATTTGCGACGAGCGGCTGGTCTGGTCGACCTCGACCGTCGTGTCGCCGCAACGCTTCGAGATGTAGTCCGCCGTCTCCGGATCGTTGATTGCGGCGAAGGAGACCCATGACGCGCTCTCGAACCATTTCGAGGTGGCGTCACGGCCGCCATAGGCTTCGCGCATCTGCCCGATCGACTGGTAGAGCAGCGTCATGGTGATGCCGTACTTGCGCCCGGCGTCGCGTGCGGTTTCGAGGACGCGCAGGAAGCCCAGCCTCGCAACTTCGTCCAGCAGGAACAGCGTGCGGCTCTTCACCTCGCCGTTGCGATTATAGATCGCGTTCATCAGTGCGCCGATGATGACTCGGGCGAGACCCGGATGGGTCTCCAGCACCTTCAGGTCGAGCGCGATGAAGATATCGGTCTCGCCGGCCGCGAGTTCGTCCGTTGTGAAGCTCGATCCTGAGACCAATGCAGCATAGTTCGAATAGGAGAGCCAGTGTGTCTCCTTGACGGCATTGGCGTAAACGCCGCTAAATGTTTCGGGGGTCATCGCGATGAACGGCGCGACATTCTCCTTCACGAATGCAGATTCCGATTGGTCGTGGATTGCCGTCAGACGCTCCCGCAGCTTCGGTTCCGGCTCGGACAAGTTCGAACGGACCCGCCGAAGCGTCTGGTCCTTTTCTTCCGTATGACCCGACAGGCAGACGTCGGCGATCAGCACCGTCAGGAGCTGAAGAGCCGAGGCGCGGAAGAAGTCGTCGCGGGCTGAAGCCTGGCGCGGATTGTCAGTGATGATCCATGTGGCGACCGCGACAATGTCTTCCTCCTTCGTGCTGCCGAACCGGCCGATCCAGTCGAGCGCGTTGAAGCCGATCGCCGCGTTGCCCGGATCGAGTAGAAAGACATTGCGGCCCGCGCGCTTTCGATGATCGATGACCATCGGCGCGACCTCGCTCGACGGATCGAGCACGACGAGGCTGCCGCCCCATTTGAGTGCCGTTGGCACGGTGACGGAAGTGGTCTTGAAGCCACCCGAGCCTGCGAAGACGACGCCGTGCGACGAGCCGAACGAGCAGTCGAAGCAGAGGAGGGGAGATCGCCCACCGGCCCCCCATGTTTCCCGCGCGTCGGCGCGGAACGATTGGGCCGCGACGCTGTCGCGATCGACGCGATAGCGCTCGCCTATGGCGATCCCGCCGCTATCCGGGAACAGCCGTGCCGCCGCCGGCATGGTCATCCAGTCGGCCTCACCATGCACGGCGCGTTTTCCGCGGATACGGCGAAGCGTAGCCACCGCGAATGCGGCGTTTCCCCGTACCGCGACGCGCAGTGCGAACACGCCGCAAATCATCGCGATCGTCGCCCCGGCCATCGTCGCCGGATCGACATAGGACAGGATCGTCTTGCCCGCTGGCACGCGGTCGGCCAGTGCCGACAGCCGCCCCGCTTCGCGTGCGACCGCTATTGCGATCACGCCCGCTGCGCCGCAAGCAACGCCCCATCCTGCGGCACGGATGGCGTTCGCGCCTGCCGAGGCGAAGAGGAAGATCACGCCGATGACGGCCGCCGCTATATAAGGCAGGGCGATGCCGGTTCGGCCGAGCATCAGACGCGCCGCATCCGAGTTTCCGAACCCCGCAAGCCAGGTCTCGACGCCTGAAATCCCGATGCAGGCGCCGAGCATCAGCGCGGCGGCTGAACCGGCGAGCAGGAGCTTATTCGCTGTCATTGCCGAAGGCTTCCGTGCCGATCGCTGTTAGCCGCGCGCGCTTTGCTTCGTCGTCCCGAATGCGCGAGCCAGCGTCGATCAGAAGGCCGAGCAGCAACGCGCGCTTCTCGTAGCGCAGGCCCGCCTTCACGATCAGGCCGCCGAGCTCGATCTTCTCGCGCGTATCTTTCTTTCTGGCCTCCGAGGATGTCGACCGGCGCATGCGCTCAAGCCTCGCTATCGCCGCCCGCAGCCGCGCCAGCTCCGACCACCGCGGCCCCGGCCGCCTCGCCCTTCCTGCCGGCGTTCCCTCTCTTTCCGGATGCCTTTTCGTCGCGATCGCGAAACCGTGCGGCGAGTTCCTCGAACGCCGCCAGCAGCACCGTTTCCTCGATCACGATCTCCCCGAGACCTGCCTTCAGGGCGATGCGTCCGATCCGCTCGGCTTCGCGCGTCTCGGCCTGCCTGAGCTGGTCCTGGAGTTTCGCGATCTCTTCCCTGATCTTCGACGATGGTTTCTTCATTCCGGTTGGGCCTTTCGCATCTGGT
>JBKJTB010000223.1:0-13089 GCA_046594305.1 Devosia sp.
ACCATGTTATCCGGCCGGGTAGGGGGGGCCACCACGGGCTGTGCGGTGAAATCAAACGGGATGCCGAGGACGTCGGCATATTCGACGCGGAAATGGCCATCGGGCTGCAGCTGGTACGATTGGCGCCGCAGCGCGCGGCCGATCACCTGCTCGCACAGAAGTTGCGTCCCAAATGCCCGGATGCCGAGGACATGGGTCACCGTGTTGGCGTCCCACCCTTCCGTCAACATCGAAACGGATACGACGCAACGGATGCCCTCGCCAAGCTGCCCCTTTCTGCCAACCGTGTTCATCACCTCGCGCAGAATAGCGGCATCGTCGATCTTTTCCGCTGCGGCGACGTCACCGGTGCGTTGGATCAGCTCGTCCTTGAAACGGGCGATCTCGGGACCGGCGGCCTCACGGAACTCGGCACTGATCGCCTCGCCGCTCTCCAGCTGGTGGCTGTCAATCAACAGCGTGCGCATCCGGGGTAGTGCGACACCGTCCGGATCGAAATTGCGGAACAGTGTGCACTTTCCCGCCACTGAAGTGACGTTTCCTTTGGCGTCCTCGATTTGGTACCCGGAAATGTAGTCGTGCACGAGCTTGGAGGTCGCGGTGTTGTTGCACACCACGATGAAGACCGGATCGACACCGATTTCTGCCTCTCGCCACAGGGCGTGGGTCTTCTCATAGTGGCCATATAGGGCATCGATGGCCGTCAGCAGTTCGTTCGGAAGCTTCTGCGGATCGAGGCCCTTGGAGTTTGCGCGCCCCTTCTTGGGTAAATCCTTGCCGATATGCTCCCACAAATCGCGAAACATGGGCGTATCGCCACCGGGGACGTTGTCCATCACTGGCACGCGCGGCAATTTCACGATGCCGCATTCGATGGCGTCCATCAGGCTGAAGTCGCTCATCACCCAGCCGAACAGCGAGCCTTCGCGATAGCCAGATCCGCGTAGGAAAAAGGGCGTAGCCGAAAGGTCATAGACCATCGACACACCCAGCTCGCGCTTGACCGCTTCGATGCCGGAAATCCAGAGGCGTGCGGCTTCGTTGTTCTCCTTCGCCTCAGCGAGCTCGTCGCCCTTCAGCGCCTTTTCCTCTTCCTCGGACAGCGGACGCTCACGGTAGCAATGGTGTGCCTCGTCATTGATGACGACGATGTTCTTGAGCCCCATTAGGCCTCCGGCAACCCGGCGGATCATGGCACCATCGCTTTCCGGCTTGGGCGTCGTTCGCAGCGCCGCCTGCTGCACCTTGTTCAGCGGCACCTCGTCCTTCTTCTTGAAGGCGTGATAGTTGGTGATGACGATCTTGGCCTTACCCAGATCGAGCAACATGTCCTCCGGCACGATCTCGCGGCTCTTATAGTAGCTTTCCGGATCGTTGGGCTGCAGCACGCGAAGACGGTCCTTGATCGTGATGCCCGGGGCAATGACCAGAAAGCCTTTAGTGAAGCGCTTCGCGCTGGGATGGCGCACAGCATTCAGCGTCTGCCACGCGATCATCATCGCCATGACCGTGGTCTTTCCGGCACCGGTCGCCAGCTTCAGCGCCATGCGCATGAGTTCTGGGTTTGAAGCGACGTTCGCGGCTTCGAGATGTGTCCAGAACCGGCGCCCCTTCGATGATGACCGCGGCGCCACCTCTGTTAGCCAGATGACCGTTTCTACGGCCTCGATCTGGCAGAAGAAGGGCCTCTGGTTCGCAAACTCGAAGCTTCGCCAATGCCGCAGCAGGCGCGCTGTGGTCGGCGTGACTTGCCATTGGCTCTCGGGGAGCCGGCGCCAGCTGTCGACCGCTGAACGCACGCCATTGATGATCTCGGTGGGATTGTATTCTTGGCCAGCTTCGTCAGCGAGCAGATCCGCCTGGATTGCTCGGCCCCGGACCTTCTTCGACTTGGGGATCGGCGAGACCAGCGCACTCTGGCGACGACGCGGAACCACGATACTGGTCGGCTGACCGTTCGCATCGAGCTCCCAATGTTTGCCGGGCTCCTCATAAGGCGAGTTCAGAATCGGCGATTGAAAAAACGCTTCACTCATTCAATGTCCCCCAGCCGGCATGATTCCCCTCAAGCCAGCCCCGCAATTCGTCGTCGCTAATAAAATTGTCCCCCGCCCGCCGGATTAGATCCAGTAGGCATATTTCCTAATCTAGCCTACTTTTCAAAAAATTCGCGGGAAGGATTGCGACATTGAACTTCACCAGCGAACAATGCGGCCCAGTCCAAAGGAGCATTGCTGGATCGCGGTCTGCAAACGACCGGTCAGCCTCAGCTACACCTCGCTGTGGGACACGATCCTCCCGATGGTCCTTCCAGTACTGAACCACTCGAAATGGCCGTTGGAGACTGGCCTTAGGTGCATCGCATTTCGTGCGTCTGAAGGCCTGTCTCCACTCACGAATGTAGGACGCCTGCGCGCAATTCGTCCGATATTCCCGCGGCTTGGCTCCCAGGCATATCGGAGACCAAAAACACATGTAATATCAAGGACTTAGTGGCGGAGAGGGAGGGATTCGAACCCCCGGTGGAGTTGCCCCCACGCCGCATTTCGAGTGCGGTGCATTCGACCACTCTGCCACCTCTCCGCGAGATGAAGCGGCCCACGAGGACGGCCGGTCGACACGGGCGGGCTTATGGCATAGCAACGAAAGCCCTGCAACCTCCTGAACCTCATGCCGGACCTGCTGTTTGTCTATGGCACGCTGCGCGATCCCGACTTGTTGGCCGGGGTGCTGAACCGTCCGCTTTCCGCCGCCGCAATGCTGCCGGCGGCGGCGCCCGGTTTCGGCGCGGTCCACTATCCGCGGCGCATCTATCCGGCGCTGGTGCGGCGGCCCGGGCGGGCGGCGGCAGGGCTGGTGCTGACCGATCTGACGCCGTTCGAGATCGATCTGCTCGATGCCTTTGAGGGCGAGGAATATCGCCGAAGCATCATCCCTGTGGTGATCGAGGAAGAGTTGCACGAGGCCTTCGCCTACCTCCCCGTTGCGACCATCCCCGCCGATGCTGCGGAATGGACGCTGCGGGAGTGGCAGGACGAGCACAAGGCGCGGGTCCTTGCCGGCGAACGGGCGAGTGCGGCGGAACTGCGGGCCAAACTGATCGCGATCCGGCCGAACTAGGCCGAATTTCGGGACCGGTTTGGCTTGACTCTGCGGGTCGTTTCAAACGATAAGGCCGCCGATTGCGCGCGCCGGGGAACCGGGGCGTGTTTTGGTTTTGTCTAACACCGCAGTTCGAGGCTGGTCCAACTGGACCGACGAAGTGGGGGCGGGCCAGGTGCCCAAATGCCCTCCGCCGCAGAGCGCGATTGAGAAGGACCGGCCGATGTGCCGGAAGTGAAATGAATTTTGCAGTGATCAAGACCGGCGGCAAGCAATACAAGGTTGCCGCCAATGACGTGGTGCAGATCGAAAAGCTCGACGCCTATCAGCCGGGCGACGTGGTGACCTTCGATCAGGTGCTGCTGGTGGGCAATGGCGACGACGTGACCGTCGGCGCTCCGCTTGTTGCCGGTGCCACGGTTGCCGGACATCTGGTGCAGACCAAGAAGTCGCGCACCGTGCTGATCGTCAAGAAGCACCGCCGCCAGCATTTCGACCGCCGCAACGGCCACCGGCAGCAGCTGTCGACCGTGCGGATCGGCGAAATCCTGATCGGCGGCGCCAAGACCACTTTGGCGGTCGACGAGATCGCCAAGGCCCGTTACGCGGCGCTGCTCAATTCGACCGCGGTGGTCGCCAAGCCCGCCCGGTCCGAGGTCAAGGCTGTCCCGGTCAAGGCCAAGGCGCCCAAGAGTGCGGCCCCCAAGGCTGACGCACCGGCTGCCGAAGCGTCCGAGACCAAGGCGGCCAAGCCCAAGCCCAAAAAGAGCGACGACGCCGCCGACGACGTCTCGCTGATCAGCGGCGTTGGCCCGGCTCTGGCCAAGAAGCTCGGTGCGGCCGGCGTGTCCTCGCTCAAGCAGATCGCCGAGTGGACTGCCGACGACCTGAAGAAGTTCGATGAGGAACTCGCCCTGCACGGCCGCGCCGAGCGCGACGAGTGGGTGCAGCAGGCCCAGGACCTTCTCGCCGGCAAGCCGCCGCGCGCCAAGGTCGACCAGGAAACCGCTGCTACTAAAGCGAAGAAGTAAGGAGCTAGACGAATGGCACACAAAAAAGCAGGCGGCTCGTCCCGCAATGGTCGCGATACCGCTGGCCGTCGTCTCGGCGTCAAGAAGTTCGGCGGCGAATCCGTCGTCCCGGGCAACATCATTATTCGTCAACGCGGGACCAAGTGGCATCCCGGCACTGGCGTGGGCATTGGTGTCGATCACACCATTTTTGCCAAGGTCGACGGCACCGTCGCCTTCAAAACCACCGCCAACAAACGATCCTACGTGTCGGTACTCCCGACCATGGAAGCCGCAGAATAACCCGGTAGGACACAAAATCCCTGCCGGAGACTAGCTCCCCGGCAAGGCACTCACACCGCCAAGCAAAGATCCAAAGGGGAGCCGGAATCCGGTTCTCCTTTTCGCTTTGAGGGCAGTGAAATGAGACTTTATCTATCGTCGGAACGACTGGGCGAGCGGGCGGGAACGCTGCTGGCCATGGTGGCGGAGCGTGGTCAGGAAAAGTTGCATGACTTTTCCGGTTCGACCGCGCGACCAACAATAAGCCGACCGCGCGTCGCGGTGATCGCAAACGGCTATGACGGCGCCTCCGCCACGGCGCGCGAGATCTATCGCACCGAGATCTACGACCCGCTCGCCGAGTTCAAATCGCTCGGCCTCGAGCCGCATGAAATCGACCTCCGCGCCCATTTCGGTGACGCCCCGAGCCTCCGCCAGCGCCTCGCCGGCTTCGACCTCGTCTGGGTGATGGGCGGCAACAGTTTTGTGCTGCGGCGCGCCATGAAGCAGTCAGGCTTTGACACCGTGATCCGCGACATGCTCGAGGCCGACGCCATCGCCTATGGCGGCTACGCGGCGGGCGCGGTCGTCGCTGGCCCGTCGCTGCGCGGGCACGAACTGATGGACGATCCGTTCGAGGCGCCCGAGGGCTACGACGAACCGCTGATCTGGAGCGGGCTCGGCCTCACACCCTTTGCCATCGTGCCGCATTACCGCTCGCGCCACCCCGAGGCGGCATCGGCCGAGAAAGTGGTGTCCTATATGCGGGCCAGGCGAACTCGGTTCAGGGCCATCTCGGATGGCGAAGTGATTGTGCAGGTCGGTAAGCTCGAGAGGCTGGCGTCATGAAGAAGGCCAAGGCGGAGATCGAAGAAACGGTTGTGTTCAGGCCGGGCGGCACGGATCGGGCGATCCGTGAGCTGGCCGTGGCCACCCATCGCCTGACCGTGCGCCGCATTCGCGACAGCCTGCCGGGCAGGATCGCGACCAAGCGGCTTGCCCTGCGCGCGCCGATGCGCGGCGACGTGCCCGAGCTGGTGAAACTCGCCAACAACAGTGCGATCGCCGAAAAGCTGGTGCGGTTGCCCAGCCCCTATACGCGGGCCGACGCCGTCGGCTTCGTCGAGATTTTTGCGCAGCGGCCGGACGAGCGGCCCTACGCGATCACCCTCGACGACAAGCTCATCGGCGTCGTCGGCTTCACCTTCTTCGAGGGTAAGCCGCCAGAACTCGGCTACTGGCTGGGCGAGCCCTTCTGGGGCAAGGGGTTCATGACCGAAGCGGCGCGGGCCCTGATCGAAGCGGCGCACCAGACGCACCATTTCGAGCTGATCGCGGCGCGGGCGCTGGCCGACAATGCCGGCTCGCTCAACGTGCTCCAAAAGCTCGGCTTCAAGCCGGTGGGCAAGGGCAAGCGCGAAACCGGGCCCAACGACGGCAAGCCCACAATGACGCTGGAACTGGTGAGGCCAAGATGGATGTGACGCTTGAAACGGCGCGGTTGCTGCTGCGCCAGCCACATCGCGGCGATGCCCAGAGGATCGCGCGCTACCTTAACAACTTCGCCGTCGCGGGAAAACTCGCGACGGTGCCCTACCCCTATGCCGAGAGCGACGCGCAATGGTGGATCGACCAGTGGCGAGCCGACAAGCCGGCGGCCGAGACAGGCTTCATGATCGAGCTGCCCGGCGAGGGCGTCATCGGCAATTGCGGCTATCACCTCAACGCCCGCAACGTGCCGATCCTTGGCTATTGGCTGGCCGAGCCGTTCTGGAACCGCGGCTTTATGAGCGAGACGGCGGCTGAGGTGCTTGACTGGTATTTCGGCGTAACCGACGCCGTCTCTGTCCAATCCGGCATTTTCCACTTCAACAAAGCGTCGCTGGCGGTGCAGAAGAAGCTCGGCTTTACCGAGATCGGCACCAGCACGCTCCATTGCCTTGCGCGCCAGGAGGACCTGCGCCATATCGACACCCGATTGACACGGGCGCGCTGGGACGAACGGCGACACGGCGCTTCCGCCAAGGAAACCACATGAAATTTCTCGACCAGGCTAAAGTCTTTGTCCGTTCCGGCGACGGTGGCGCCGGTTCGGTCAGCTTCCTGCGCGAGAAATTCGTCGAGTTCGGCGGACCGAACGGCGGCAATGGCGGGCGCGGCGGCGACGTGGTCATCAACTGCGTCGACGGCCTCAACACGCTCATCGACTATCGCTATCAGCAGCATTTCAAGGCCTCGACCGGTACCCACGGCATGGGCAAGGACCGGCACGGTGGCAAGGGTGATGACGCGATCCTCAAGGTGCCCGTCGGCACGCAGGTGTTCGAGGAAGACGGCGAGACGCTGATCGCCGACTTCACCGAAGTCGGCCAGTCCGTGACGCTGCTCTCTGGCGGCAATGGCGGTTTTGGCAACGCCCACTTCAAGACCAGCTCCAACCAGGCGCCACGCCGCGCCAACCCCGGCCTCGAGGGGACGGAGAAATGGATCTGGCTGCGGCTGAAGCTGATCGCCGATGCCGGGCTGATCGGGCTGCCCAACGCCGGCAAGTCGACGTTCCTCGCGGCGGTATCGGCGGCAAAACCCAAGATTGCCGCCTATCCATTCACGACGTTGCATCCCAACCTCGGCGTGGTGAAGGTCGGCGAGCGCGACTTCGTGCTGGCCGACATTCCCGGGCTGATCGAGGGGGCCCACGAGGGGGCCGGAATCGGCGACCGATTCCTCGGCCACGTTGAGCGCACGGGCGTGCTGATCCATCTGATCGACGGCACCGAGGCGGACGTGAAGAATTCCTACAAGGTAATCCGCGGCGAACTCGCCGCCTACGACGAAGCGCTGGCGGAAAAGCCCGAGATCGTCGTGCTCAACAAGATCGACGCGCTCACCGATGACGAGATCAAGGACAAGGTGAAAATCCTCAAACGCGCCAGCAAGGCTGAGGTGATGACCTGTTCGGGCGTCGCCGGCACCGGCGTCCGGGACGTGCTATATCGGGTTATCTCCGTGCTCGATGCCGAGAAGGCCGAGGCGATCGAGAGCGCGCGCCGGGCGATTGAGCCCAACTGGACGCCGTAATGGCCAACGCCCTCGCCCCCTACCGGCGGCTAACGGTCAAGATCGGGTCGGCGACCATCGTCGACAGCGCGACCGGACGCGTGCGCACCGCATGGCTGGCAGCCCTGGCCGAGGACCTCGCGGCCTTGAAGGCGCAGGGCGTTTCGCTGGTCGTGGTGTCCTCGGGCGCCATCGCCCTGGGACGCGGCCTGTTGGGGCTGAACGCCCTGAACCTGACGCTGGAGCAGCAGCAGGCGGCGGCGAGCGCCGGGCAGATTGCGTTGAGCCAGGCCTGGGCGGAAAGCCTCGGGCGGCATGGAATCGTCACCGGACAAATCCTCATAACACCCAATATCACCGAGGAGCGACGCTACTTCCTCAATGCGCGGACGACGATCACGACACTGCTCGGGCTCGGCGCGATCCCCATCATCAACGAGAATGATTCCGTCGCGACGCAGGAAATCCGTTACGGCGACAACGACCGGCTGAGCGCCCGCGTGGCGACGATGATCGAGGCCGACTGCCTGATCCTGTTGTCGGACATCGACGGACTTTACACCGCCCCCCCTGCCCGCGATCCGCAGGCGAAGCACATTCCGTTCGTGCCGGCGATCACCGCCGAGATCGAGGATATGGCCGGCGGCGCCGCGAGCCACCTCAGCAAGGGCGGCATGACCACCAAGATCGAAGCCGGCAAGATCGCGACCCAGGCCGGGACCGCGATGATCATTGCCAAGGGCACGGAAATCCACCCGCTGCAGGCGCTGGCGGAGGGCGGGCTGCACACCCTGTTTGCCGCCGCCGGCAGCCGGGCGCAGGCGCGAAAACGCTGGATCATGGGCACGCTGGAGCTGGCGGGGCAGATCCATGTCGACGCCGGTGCGGCGAAGGCCCTGCTCGACGGCCGCAGCCTGCTGCCGATCGGCGTGACGCGGGTGAACGGCGAGTTCGTGCGCGGCGACGCGGTGGCGATCCTCGATCCCGACGGGCGCGAGATCGCGCGGGGATTAGTTGGGCTCGATCGGGAAGAAGCCGATCTGGTCAAGGGCAAGAATTCGAAGCGCACCGCCGAACTGCTGGGGCTTGGCGCGCGCTCGGAACTGGTCCACCGTGACAATATGGTGGTGCTGATGGGGCTCGAGGCAAAGACCGCATGAACGCCATGGACAGCGACCTCAAATCGATGATGGCAGCCATCGGCCAGCGGGCACGTAGTGCCGCGGCTGTGCTCGCCTATGCCACGACCGACGCCAAGAATTTGGCGCTGACGGCGGCGGCGAACGCCATCATTGCCGAAACCCCGGCGATCCTCGCGGCCAATGCGGAGGACGTCGCGGCAGCAACAGAACGTGGTATCTCGAGCGCCTTCCTCGACCGGCTGACCGTCACCAAGACCCGGCTTGCGGCTGTGGCGCAGGGCCTGCTCGACATCGCAGCCCTCCCCGACCCAGTCGGCACGGTGATGGCGAACTGGCAGCGGCCCAACGGCCTCGACATCTCGCGGGTGCGCACGCCGCTGGGCGTAATTGGCGTCATCTTCGAGAGCCGGCCCAACGTCACGGCGGACGCCGGGGCGCTGACGCTCAAATCCGGCAACGCGGTGATCCTCCGCGGCGGCTCGGACTCGACCCGCACCTCGCGCGCCATCCATGCCTGCCTGGTGCAGGGGCTGGAGGCCGCCGGCCTGCCGCTCGACGCGATCCAACTGGTGCCGACGACCGACCGCGCCGCGGTGGGCGAGATGCTGGCTGGGCTCGACGGCAACATCGACGTGATCGTGCCGCGCGGCGGCAAATCGCTGGTGCAGCGCGTAGAGGACGAAGCGCGCGTGCCGGTGTTCGCCCATCTCGAAGGCCTCTGCCACACCTACATCGACAAAAGTGCGTCGCTGGTGATGGCGATCAACGTGACAGTCAACGCCAAGATGCGCCGGACCGGCGTCTGCGGCGCGACCGAGACGCTGCTGCTGCACAAGGATGTGGTGGCGACCCATCTCAAGCCGATCCTCGATGCGCTGGTGGCGCGGCGCTGCGAAATCCGTGGCGACGAGACGGTGGTGCGGCTCTTTCCAGACGCCAAGGCGGCGACGGAGGAAGACTGGCACACCGAGTATGAGGACGCGATAATTTCGGTCAAGGTCGTTGACGATGTCGGACAAGCCATTGCCCACATTGAGCATTACGGCTCGCACCACACCGAGGCGATCATTTCAGAAGACGCGGCGTCGGTGCAGTGCTTCTTCACCGAGATCGACAGCGCGATCCTCCTGCACAACGCCTCGACCCAGTTCGCCGATGGCGGCGAGTTCGGCTTTGGCGGCGAGATCGGCATCGCGACCGGCAAATTCCATGCCCGCGGGCCAGTGGGGCTCGAGCAGCTCTGCTCGTTCAAATACCAGGTCCGCGGCAGCGGCCAGACCCGCCCCTGATGGCGGACTACCTGAAGCGCCCCGCGGCGGAGCCCGGCATGCGGATCGGCCTCTTCGGCGGCAGTTTCAACCCGGCGCATGACGGCCATCGGCTGGTCGCGCTGCAATGCCTCAAACGCCTCGCGCTCGACCGCGTCTGGATCCTGGTCTCTCCCGGTAACCCGCTGAAGGACCATTCGGAACTGGCGCCCCTCGCCGACCGCGTGGCGGCAACCGAGCGGCTGATGCACCACCCGCAGATCGAGGTTACGGCGTTCGAGGCGGCGCAGCACTTCCAGTACACTTACGAGACGCTGGACTATCTGGTCTCGGTCGAACCGGCGGTGAAGTTCGTCTGGATCATGGGGGCGGACAGCCTCCTCAACTTCGACCGCTGGGAGCGCTGGGAGGAGATCGCCCGGACCATGCCGATCGCGGTCTATGCCCGGCCGGGCGCGACCTTCCGGGCGACGAAGTCAGCGGCGGCGGTGGCCCTCGAGGCGTTTCGACTGCCCGAAGATGAAGCAATCGTACTTGCCGACCGTGACCCTCCGGCCTGGGTTTATCTGCGCGGTGTGATGTCGCCGCAGTCCTCGGCGGCCATTCGCAAGTCGCGGGGTTCATCAACTTGAGACGTTCGCCTTGCACAATATGGCGCGAAGCACCATTATAGAGGCCGTGGCCCTAGGGCCGCTGAATGGGACTGAAGACCATCGCTCGTCGCGACGACACCATCGCTCCCCACCCGCAAGGAATGCTGATACCCGCATGACTCATGCATCTGCATGGGCGAAGGCCATTTGCTGATGGCTGCATCGTCTAGAAAGAAAGCGGCACCCGCCGCCGTACCGACCCCAACTCCCGAGATCCAAATGATCGATGTCGTGCTGCAAAGCCTTGACGACGCCAAGGCCGAACAGACCGTGGCCATTGATATCGCCGGCAAGTCCTCCCTCGCCGACCATATGGTGGTGACGTCGGGCCGCTCGAACCGCCACGTGGCCGCCGTCGCCGATCAGGTGATGAAGGCCATGCGCGAAAACGGCTTTACCAAGCCGCGCGTCGAAGGCCTGCCGCATGCCGACTGGGTGCTGGTGGATGGCGGCGACGTGATCGTCCACATCTTCCGGCCCGAAGTGCGCGAATTCTACAACATCGAGAAGATGTGGCAGGCGGACTTCGCCGCCGACGCGCACTAGGCGCCAATGCGCGTCGCACTCCTCGCCATCGGCCGCATGAAGCAGGGGCCGGAGCGGGAGCTTGTGGCGCGCTATCTCGACCGCGCCATCGCCAGCGGCAAGACGCTGGGCCTGAGTGGCTTTGCGGTCACCGAACTCACCGAATCCCGCGCCGGCAGCGCCGCCTCCCGCAAACTCGAAGAGGCCAAGGGGCTGACTGCGCAACTCTCGGGGGGCGTGGTCGTGGCGCTCGACGAGCGTGGCAAGACACTGGGCTCCGAGGATTTCGCCAAGCGCCTGAGCCGCTGGCGCGATGACGGCAAGCCGGCCGTTTCGTTCGTCATTGGCGGCGCCGATGGGCTCGAGCCAGGGTTCGCGCGTGCCGCCGATCTGACGCTGAGCTTTTCGCCACTCACCTGGCCGCATCAACTGGTCCGCATCATGCTGGCCGAGCAACTCTATCGCGCCACGACGATCTTGAGCGGGCACCCGTACCATCGGGAATAGCGATCTCGCAGCCGGCGTTCTTCCCCCGCGCGCGGGGGAAGGTGTCAGCGGAGCTGACGGAAGGGGGCGGCCGCGATCACCCAGTCCAGTCTCGCCTCCCTCCACCGGGCTTCGCCTTCCCCACTTCGCAGAGGAGGATCACCGACTTCAGCCATTCAAAAGCCAAACAGATGCGGCTGTTAACGCCCGGACTGCTAGGCTTTTGCCGCTGATTCGGAATGTGTGGGGCTCAATGAGGCGACTGACCCGCTGGGTGGCGGCTGGTGTGGTGGCGACGGCAGTTGCCGCCCCGATTGCGCTCCTCGCCCAGTCGGAGCCCGCGCCGGCGCCTGCCGACACCGGCGTCCCCAACTGGATCCAGCAATCCGCCGACAGCCAGGCGCAGCTCGCCGAACTCGAAGCGTCGTTGTCGATCAGCGGCGAGCGCGCCGCCGCGCTCAAGGCCGAGATCGACGCGATGAAGGGCGACCGCGACAAGCAGAACGCCGCCCTGATCGCCGCCGGGGAGCGCGTCAAGCTCGCCGAGGCCGACGTTGCCGCGGTGGAGCAAAAGATCGGCGATCTGATCGTTCAGGAACTCGATACGCGCGGCCGACTCGATGGCGCCGACAAATCCATCTCCAACGTGCTCGCCGCGCTCGAGCGCATTTCGCGCGATCCGCCGCCGGCGCTGATCGTCGATCCGTCCGACGCGCTCGGCTCGGCCCGCAGCGCCATGCTGATCTCGGCCATCGTGCCGCAGCTGCGAGCCAAGGCCGACAAGGTGATGGCCGACCTCAACAGCCTCAACCAGATCAAGGCCTCGGCCGAGGCCGAGGAATCCAACCTCAGGGCCAATTTCGATGTGCTCGAGGAAGAGCAGCTGCGCATTGCGACGCTGATTGCGGCCCGCAACTCGAGCGAGCAGACCGCAACGGCGGCGCTCGCTGCCGAGGAGCAGGAGGCGGCGCTGATCGCCGAGAAGGCCGCGCAATTGAAGCAACTGGTCGCCGACCTCAGTAAGCGCGCCGATGCCGTGGCGACCGCGGCCGCCGCAACCGATGCGGCCAACACCAATGGCAACGCGCCCAAACTCGACCGCGAGACGGTGATGATTGCGCTCGCCAATCCCGACCGGACCGAGCCGGCAGTGCCGTTCGTGTCCGCCCGCGGCTTCCTCAACTTCCCGGTGGCCGGGGTGAACGTCACCAATTACGGCGACGGCGACGGCTTCGGCGGCGTCAGCAAAGGCCTGTCGGTGGTCACCCGCGCTCAAGCACCTGTGATGGCTCCGGCCGACGGATGGGTGCTCTACGCAGGCACCTACCTCAATTACGGCCAAATCGTCATTCTTGATGTCGGCCAAGATCACTCGATCCTGCTTGCCGGTCTCGACGCCGTCGAGGCCACAGTCGGCCAGTTCGTCCGGATGGGAGACCGGCTCGGCACAATGGGATCACGGACAATTGGGCGGACGGTGGCGACCAGCGCTGGTGCTTCAAACCCGACCCTTTATATTGAGCTGCGAAACAACACTTCGCCCATCGATCCGACCGGATGGTGG
>JBKJTB010000020.1:0-4263 GCA_046594305.1 Devosia sp.
ATCAGCCGCTCGGGCGGCAGACCGGCGAGGTCGGCGAACGCTGCCGGCATCAGGCAGGCATTGCGGTCGGCACGGTATATGTCGGCGGTCGCCGCTTCATAGTCGGGGAAGGCTGCAAGCGCGATCGTGCCGAGCACGGCGACGACGATACCGGCCGAGACAATCGCACTGCCCAGCGTGGCAAGGATGGGCGCGAAACCTCTTGTGCCGACCATCCGCTGCCAGGCCGCCCCGACCAGCACCGCGCAGGCCGGCGCTGCCAGCGGCACGGCAAAGCGCGCCGCCCGGATCTGCAACAGCATCACCATCAGCGCGATGACGAGGAGGAAGCCGTAGACCAGCCAGGCCGAGCGCCCCCGCTTCTGTCGAACGATATGCCAGGCGATGACGGCAAATGCGGTGATGACGGGCAGCGCGACAGCGGTCGCATAGATCGGCTCGCCCACGAAGCTGGTTAGCCAAGGCTCCGCTTCAGAGATGCGGTCGAGCCAGTTGGCAAGCAGCCACGGATCGAGCTCGCCATAGGGTCCGCCCAGAATGGTGGGGTAAGACAGAACGACCACGACCAGTGCGACGCCTCCGGCGACAAGGCCGGCTACGAGGCGCAATGGCATTGTCCGGAGCGGCAGGACCGAGAGCAGCACGAACGTGCCACCGCACAGCAGGGCGGCCAGCGCATAGGTGAACGAGATTGCGTCGGAGCCGGGCACCAGCCACCGGTCCGGCGCCACGCCCTGCGCCAGCCCCAGCACGGTGGTCAGGGCGAAGCTCAGACCGAAATCGCGCAGCGCCACCGCCTGCCGGTCGGACGCGATCCAGGCGAGTCCAAAGGCCATGACGGTGCCGCCGACGATGGGCAGCGCCTCGATGCCGATGGTCAGTGCGACGCCCGCCGCGATGCCGGCGCCAATCGCAAAGCGCGGCCGCTCAAGCGCGGCGGTGGTGCTATAGAGCATAGCGAGCGCCAGAAGGATCTGCGCGGAGTGGTGGTCGAACCGCCCTGGCGCAAACTCGACCATGGTGATCAGCGAGAAAGCCGGCAGCAGCAGCGCCGGCCACAGCGCGCGCCGCCCGTCCAGCCGCATTGCCAGTTTTGCAGTGAGCCACAGCAGCGGCCCGAGCAAGAGCAGTGGCCAGATATAGGCCGCCGTGACGTCGGCGGCGGTCCCCAGAACAGGCCGCAGCACAAACAGCAACATCGCCTCGGGCAGGTCGATCAAGCGCGACCAGTGCATCATTGCGCCAAAGGGGGTGTTCAGCCGGTGCTGCACCAGATCGAACCAGCCCTGCCCGGCCAACAGGTCGTGCACCATGTTGAGGCGCATCGCGTCGTCGGTATCGAGGATCAGTGGCGTTGACTGCGCGGTCGCCGCCGCCCGTGCCCCAAAGGCCCCGGCGGTCAGCGCCCAGCAGATCAATAGGGGCATTGCCCCAACTCTGTTGTCAGCCGCCATCGCACCCTCTCCGCGACACCGATCTATCGCGAATGCCGTTAAGATCGGCTGAAATGGCGGTGCCGGGCGTTGACGGCGTTCGTGCCCGATACTCTAGTACGCGCCACGGTACGTGCCTTCGGGGGCTCCCATGATCGCCATCCTGCTCTATCTCATCGGTCTCGTTTCGGCATTGGTCACACTGGTCGTGGTGGGCTTTGAGGCCCCGGCGATCTACACGACGCTGCTCGCCGCCTACAACAGCGGGCTCCCCAACCTCCTCCCAGCGCTTGGCGGGGTGGCAGCGGGTCTCAGTTGGGCGCTGATGCCGTTCCTTGGCGGGCTGCTGCTGATGGGCTTTGCCCGCATCATGATCCTGCTGGGTTCGATCAGCCGCGCGCTGCGCGGTCCGGCCTGACGCGGACAGAAAGAGGGCCGCTCCTTGCGGGGCGGCCCAGTTCGTCAGGGAGACGTCACAGGGAAGAAAAGATCTACCGGCCGCTAGCTCGCTGGCTGCGGCACGATGCGGAGGTAAGGCTTGGGCGCCTTCCAGCCGTTGGGGAATTTTTGTCTCGCGACTTCGTCGGTGACGGAGGAGGCGATGATCACGTCCTCGCCCTGCTTCCAGTTCACCGGGGTTGCCACCGAGTGCTTCGCGGTCAGTTGCAGGCTGTCGATGACGCGCAGCACCTCGTCGAAGTTGCGACCGGTCGATGCCGGGTACTCGATCTTGAGCTTGATCTTCTTGTCGGGGCCGATGACGTAGACCGAGCGCACGGTCAGCGAATTGTCGGCATTGGGGTGGATCATGCCGTATTTGGTCGCGATCTCGCGATTGTGGTCGGCGATCAGCGGGAAATTGAGCTTAATGCCCTGCGTCTCTTCGATGTCCCTGGACCAGCCTTCGTGGTTCTTGAGTTCGTCGACCGACAGGCCGAGCACGACGACGCCCCGCTTGTCGAATTCGGGCTTCAGCTTGGCGGTGTAGCCGAGCTCGGTGGTGCAGACCGGCGTGAAGTTCTTGGGATGGGAGAAGAGCACCGCCCACTTGCCTTCGATGTAGTCGTAGAAGTGGATGTGACCCGCGCTCGTGTCGGCTTCGAAGTCGGGAGCGATATCGCCAATCAGCAGTGCCATCGTGCATCTCCTTGCTGCCCTTGCGACGGGCCGCGTTGTTGTGAGCACAGTATCGGCTGTTCGAGGCGGAGGCGTCAGAGCGAGGCGGGAAATCGCTTTGCGTTTTCCAGCGCGAGCCGGACAACCCGTTCCCCAGTCTGATGTTTTCGCCGAAAGCGCTTAGATGAAGGCTGCGGCGGCCATGATGGCGATAAGGGCGAGCCACGGCGTGAAGCCGAAGGCAAACGCCACGCCCTGACGGGCATGCACCACGCGTCCGATCAGGAAGAAGGCCGTGAACGCGACGACGCTTGCCATCAGCACGGCATGGTCGCCGGAAAAGAACCCGAACAATCCGGACATGAGGGCACCTCTTCCAACAGCGGCCGCTATCACACCGCCGCGCGGTCACGGGCGGGCTAACGGCGGCACCACAGTTTGAAGCGATTTGTCTGGATAGCCTGTGGTTCGGTCCTACTTCCCGAACCAGCCCGCAATCGGTGTGATGATGCCGAACAGCAGCGGCTGGTGCACCAGATAGATGATGAGGCTCCACCGCCCCATCCACGCCAGCACCCGCGCCCACGGCGCATCGCTCGACCAGTTGAAGACCGGCGTCGCGTCCAGCAGCCGCATCCCGATCATGCCAACCAGCACCACGCCAAACCACGGGAACATCGGCACCAGATCCGCCGTCTCCGGCGGCGCCGTGAAGAACCCGATCCACGCCAGCCAGGGCGTATTGAAGACATCCGACGCAAATACCGCCGGCAGGAACAAGAAGGCGACCGCGGTCCCTAGCCCCGCCCAGAGTGGCGCCCGCACCAGCGGCAGCGCCAGCAGGCACGACAGCGCGATGGCGTGCAGCACGCCGAAATACGCAAAATACGCACCGAACTGGAACCAGGTTACAGCGCTGACGCCCAGTGCCGCCGCCACCAGGATCGCCTCGCGCTTCCAGAATCGCCGCCAGTCGATGCCGTGCTCGTGCGCCAGCCACAGTCCGGCGCCCACCAGCAGCAGGAACGCCGTGACGATCGAGCGCTGGAGCGTGAACCACACCGCATCCACCCCGATCCCCACCTCGATGAACCGGTAGTAGTTGAGGTCCCATGTGGCGTGATAGGCGGCCATCGCTGTTATCGCGAGGCCGCGGTAGACATCGATGGATTGGCGGCGCGTGCTGGACATGATCGGTCGCTTCTAGCATGGTCAGGGCCAAGGAGAAGAGATGTCGGAACCCTGGCTCAGACTGGACTGGATCGGCCCCGGCATGGAGCTGATCGCGCAAGGCGGACACACCGGGCAGCTGTATGTGCTCAAGGACGGCGAACTCGAAGTGCTGCGCGACGGCAAGCACATCACCACCATCAAGACCCCCGGCTCCGTCATTGGCGAGATGAGCGTGCTGCTCGATGCGCCGCAGACGGCGACGGTGCGGGCGGTGACGGCGGTCGACTTCTTCGTCATCGACAACGCCATCGAGGTGCTGCGTGCGCACCCCGAGTGGCTGCTGCAGATCGCGCGGCTGCTGGCGCAGCGCGTCAAGGACACCACGGCGCAATTGACCCGCGACCGCTCCGACGACGATGCGATGGTGCTGCCGCGCAACTTCATGTCGAGCTGGGGCGACCCTGCGATATGAACAACAAGCCGGCATTGCGCATCACCTACTGCACGCAGTGCAACTGGCTGCTGCGCGCCGCCTGGATGG
>JBKJTB010000082.1:0-20640 GCA_046594305.1 Devosia sp.
TCGCCGACGACGCTCATGCCGCTCATCAGCGGGCCCTCGATCACATGCAGCGGCCGGACCGAGCCGAGACGCGCCTCTTCGGTGTCGGCGTCGATGAACTCAGTGATGCCGTTGACGAGAGCATGCGCGATGCGATCGCCGACCGGCTGCGTCCGCCAGGTCAAATCCTTGGCCTTCTGCTCCTGGCCGGCGCCGCCCTTGTAGCCTTCGGCGAGCTCGAGCAACCGTTCGGTTGCATCTTCACGGCGATTGAGGATCACGTCCTCGCAGGCATCGCGCAGTTCCGGATTGAGCGTGTCGTAGACGGCCAACTGGCCGGCGTTGACGATGCCCATGTCCATGCCGACCTGGATGGCGTGGTAGAGGAACACCGAGTGCATGGCTTCGCGCACCGGCTCGTTGCCGCGGAACGAGAAGCTGAGATTGGAGATGCCGCCCGAGATGTGGACATGCGGCAGCGTCTCGGTGATCCGCTTGGTGGCGTTGATGAAATCGACGCCGTAGTTGCGGTGCTCATCGATGCCGGTGGCGACCGCAAAGACGTTGGGATCGAAGACGATGTCCTCGGGCGGGAAGCCGACTTCCTCGGTCAGGAGTTGGTAGGCGCGAGTGCAGATCTCGACCTTGCGCGCTTCGGTATCGGCCTGGCCCTGCTCGTCGAACGCCATCACGACGACGGCAGCGCCATAGCTGCGCACCAGCCGGGCGACTTCGAGGAATTTCTCCTCGCCCTCTTTCATCGAGATCGAGTTGACCAGCGGCTTGCCCTGCACGCACTTCAGACCCGCTTCAATGACAGCGAATTTCGAGCTGTCGATCATCAGCGGCACGCGGGCGATGTCCGGTTCGGCCGCGAGCAGGTTTAGGAACTCGACCATCACCTTCTCGGAATCGATCAGGCCCTCATCCATGTTGACGTCGAGGATTTGCGCGCCGTTCTGCACCTGGTCGCGGGCGACTTCGAGCGCGGCGGTGTAATCGCCGGCGGTGATGAGCTTACGGAAGCGCGCCGAGCCGGTGACGTTGGTGCGCTCGCCGACGTTCACGAACGGAATTTCCGGTGTCAGCGTGAACGGCTCCAGCCCGGAGAGGCGGAGCTGCACCGGTACGGTCGGAATTTTCCGCGGCTTGTGGCGCGCGGCGACTTCGGCGAAGGCGCGGATATGATCAGGGGTCGTCCCGCAGCAGCCGCCGACGATGTTGACCAGCCCTTCGCGGGCGAAGGTTTCGATCTGCCGCGCCATGAATTCTGGGCTCTCGTCATAGCCGCCGAATTCGGTGGGCAGGCCCGCATTGGGGTAGGCCATGATGAAGGTGTTGGCGACGTCGCTGAGCTCGGCGACGTGCGGGCGCATGGCGTTGGCGCCGAGCGCGCAGTTGAGCCCGATGGTGAAGGGTTTGGCGTGGCGGACCGAGTACCAGAACGCACTCGGCGTCTGGCCCGAGAGCGTGCGGCCAGAGAGGTCCGTGATCGTCCCCGAGATCATGATCGGCAGCTCGAAACCGCGCGCGGTGAAGATCCGCTGCGCGGCGAAGATGCCGGCCTTGGTGTTGAGGGTGTCGGTGATCGTCTCGAACAGCAGCAGGTCGGCGCCGCCATCGATCAGCCCGTTGATCGCCTCGGCATAGGAGTCGGCGATCTGGTCGAAGGTGACGTTGCGCGCGCCGGGATTGTTGACGTCCGTCGACATCGACGCGGTCTTGTTGAGCGGCCCGAGGGCGCCGGCGACGAACCGGCGCTTGCCGTCCGTGTCGAACGCGATCTGTGCTGCCTCGCGGGCGAGCTTGGCGCCGGCGACGTTCAGCTCATAGGCGAAGGACTCCATGCCGTAGTCGGTCATGACGATCGACGTGCAGGAGAACGTATTGGTCTCGCAGATGTCCGCGCCGGCGAGAAAGTACTGTAGGTGGATGGCGCGAATGGCGTCCGGCTGCGTCAGCACCAGCATGTCGTTATTGCCGCGCACGTCGCGGTGCCAGTCCTTGAACCGCTCGCCCCGGAAGTCTTCCTCCGACAGTTTTAGCTGCTGGATCATCGTCCCCATCGCCCCGTCGAGCACCAGAATGCGCTCGGCAGCGGCAGCCGCGAGGGCGGCGCGGGCATCGTTATGGGAGGGCAGGGTCGTCATGGCGAAATCCTCTCGCGGCGCGAGCGTTTCCAGAAAAAGTGCGGAGCGGTTTTTCGGTTCGGAAACGCGGCCAGGAGACCAGCCGCGTGTCGTTCTATGCCAAGGGATATAAAGATATCTTTATATGATTGCCAGAGCCCGGGCAAGCAACGGCTTTTTGCGCTACCCGTTATGGGAGAAACGCTTCACCAAGGTGCCCGATGCCCCCGTTCCTTCTCGTTCCCGGCCTCAATTGCGACGCCCGAGTCTATGCCGGTGTGGCGCAGGCCTTGTGGCCATTCGGGCCGGTGAGCATCGCCAACCATCAGACGGGCGACCGGATGGAGGCCATCGCCAAGGCGATTCTGGCCGATGCGCCGCCAAAATTCGGGCTGATCGGCTTTTCGATGGGCGGCTACGTCGCCTTCGAGATTGTCCGCCAGGCACCGGAGCGCGTGCTGAAGCTCGGGCTGCTCGACACCTCCGCTCGCCCCGACTCGGAGGAATCGACCGCCAACCGCCGCCGCATGATCGCGCTCGCCCAGAAGGGGAGGTTCATCGACGCGATCGAGCAGACCTTCCCCAAATCGGTGCATGTCGAGAACGCCGACAATTCCGATCTCTACGCCCTCCACCGCGGCATGGCCGAGGCCAACGGTCCCAAGATCTACGAACAGCAGCAGGAAGCGATCATCCACCGCCCCGACTCCCGCCCGCTGCTCGCGAGCATCAAAATCCCGACGCAGATCATCGTCGGGGAGGGCGACCAGATCACCCCGACAGAGGTTGCCAAGGAGATGCATGCAGGCATTGCGGGCAGCAAACTGCTGATCGTCCCGCGTGCCGGCCACCTCGCGCTGCTCGAACAGCGCGAACCGGTTCACGCGGCTTTGAGGGAGTGGGCGGCCGCCTGAGCTCACAATTCGCTTCAAATTAACCCGGTCGCAACCACGATCCGGGAGTGTGCCGGAAAGCTTGGCGGCGTTGCATTATTGTGGCCGCTTATCGTCCTGGCCGAGGTGCGTATTGCGTTCGACTGCTCGTTTCTGGCGCCTTGCGGCGCTGATGCTCCTCATTGCGCCCGTGCTGGCGGCTTGCGCCAACAATTCGGTCGGCCATTCGGGGGTCAAGCGTGCCGCGTTCACTTCCAAGGAATTCGGCGTCAACGTCTCGCCTCGCGTCACCAAGAACAAGTTTCCGCCGCGCGGGGGCGGACGGGTGATGCCGTCGAAGTCCTACACGGTGCGCAACGTCACTTACCAGCCGGTCGCCGGCCCCGGCTATGTCGAGCGCGGCAGGGCCTCCTGGTATGGCCAGGACTTTCATGGCCGCCGTACCGCCAATGGCGAGATCTTCGGCGCGTACTATCTGACGGCCGCCAGTCCGGTGCTGCCGATCCCGAGCTACGCCCGCGTCACCAACCTCGAAAACGGCCGCTCGGTGATGGTGCGCATCAACGATCGCGGGCCGTATATGTCCGGCCGCATCATCGACATGAGCTACCAGGCGGCGGAAGCGTTAGGCTACCGCGCCAATGGCAGCGCCAATGTCGAAGTCCGCTACGTCGGTCCGGCGCCGCTCAATGCCGACGACAACAAGATGCTGATGGCCTCGCTCAACCGTGAGACCAGCTTTGAGCGGCAGAGCGGCACGACGATGATCGCCATGGCCGAGACGCCTGCGCCACGCGCCGCTCCCACCTCGCGCGACCCACTGTCGGGTGGGCTGATCGGCGACATCATCAACATGTTCGGCTATGCCGAGACCAACCAGTCCGTGAACGGCGCCATCGCCGCCACCGAGGCGATGGCATCAGGCAATCCGGCGCTCGAAGAGTGGCGCCAGTCGGTCGACGCGGATGCTCTGAAGGTCAACGTGCTCCTCGGCGTCTTCAGCGACCAGGTCCAGGCGATCACGATCGCCGAATCCTTTGCCATGCTGGGCGCCGTCGACGAGGAAACGCTCGATCTCGGCGGCAATCCGGCCACACGATTGACATTGACCCATCTTAAGCCCGGTGTCGCACGCGCCGACGTGGTGTCGCTCGCGCGGCAACTTGGCCTCTCCGATGTAGTTCTCTAGAGGAGCATGTTCAGGAAAAGTTGCAGACTTTTCCGGTTCGAACATGCGACAGCGAGGGTAATACTCGGACGCTGCGCCGCGACCGGCGCGCTTGGTTTGGGATAATGCGGTTTCTGACCCTATTGCTGTTGGTCTGGCTGGCGGCGCTTGTGGCGCCAGTCTCCGCTCAGGAATTCGAGACCAAGGCGAAGTTCGCGGTGCTGATGGACGCCGAGTCCGGCACGATCCTCCTCAACAAGAACGCCGACGACAGGCTCGAACCCGCGAGCATGTCCAAGCTGATGACGCTGGCGGTGGTCTTTACCTACCTGCAGCAGGGCAAGCTGTCGCTCGACGACGAGTTCTTCATCTCCGAAAATGCCTGGCGCACCGGCGGGGCTGCTTCGGGCGGCTCGACCATGTTCGCCGAACTCAACTCGCAGATCCGTGTCGAGGATCTGATCAAATCGGTCATCATCCAGTCCGGCAACGACGCGGCGATCGCGCTGGCCGAGGGGATCGGCGGGACCGAGCAGACCTTCTCCAAGATCGAGAATACGCTCGCCAAGCAGATCGGGCTCAGCGGCTCGAACTTCGTCAATTCGACCGGCCTGCCGGACCCCGACCAGTATTCGACGGCCCGCGACCTGGCGCTGCTGGCGCGCTACATCATCACCACCTTCCCCGAATTCTACGCGACCTTTTCCGAGCCGGAATTCACCTGGAACAAGATCCGCCAGCTCAACCGCAATTCGCTGCTCGAAACCGGCATCGGCGTCGACGGCCTCAAGACCGGCCACACCGAGTCGGCGGGCTATGGCGAGGTGATCTCGGCGCCCAATGACGGGCGGCGGCTGATCGCCGTGATCCACGGTCTCCAGTCCATGAAGGAACGCACCGAAGAGGGCCGCAAGCTCATCACCTGGGGCATGCGCGGCTTCGAGCTGCTGCCGGTTTATGCCAAGGACAAGATCGTCACTTACGCCAATGTCTATGGTGGAACCGAGCCCAGCGTCGGTCTCATCGGCAAGGAGAAGATCGACCTGTTTCTCCCCAAGGGCGCGGAGAACTGCCCGGTGGCGACAGTGACCTACAAGGGGCCGCTGCGGCCGCCGGTGCTGCAGGGGCAGCAGGTGGGCAAGCTCAACATCTACTGCGCCGACGTGCTGGTGCAGGAAACGCCGCTCTATGCCAACGCGACGGTGGAAGATGGCGACCTGTTCCGCAAATCGAGCGACGCCATCAAGCAATTGCTGCTGGGCTGGCTGCCCTGATGCTGGATCGTCCCCCCAGCATCGGCCGCTTCATCACCTTTGAAGGCGGGGAGGGCGTCGGCAAGTCGACGCAGGTCAAGCGGCTGGTCGCGGCGCTGAGCCAGCAGGCCATTCCCGCCGTCCGCACACGTGAGCCCGGCGGTACGCCCAAGGCGGAGGCCGTGCGCGCCTTCATTCTGCAGGGGCGATCGGAGGCGTGGGGGCCGGGCGCCGAGGCGGTCCTGTTCGCGGCGGCGCGGCTCGACCACGTGAACCAACTCGTGGCGCCCAATCTCGACGCCGGCCGCTGGGTGATTTCGGACCGCTTCTCGGATTCGACCCGCGCCTATCAGGGGCTGACCGGCGGCGTCGACGTTCGGCTCATCGACGCGCTCGAGGTGCTGGCGCTCAATGGCCACAAGCCCGATCTCACCATCGTTCTCGACATGGACCCCGAGGCCGCGTTCCGGCGCGTGCTGGAGCGCGAGACCGAGGCCGTGCTCGCCGAGACCGGCGACCGGTTCGAGAAGGAAGATCTCGAGTGGCACAAGCGGCTGCGCGATGCGTTTCTTGCCATCGCGCGCAACAACGCCGAGCGTTGCGTGGTCATTCCCGCCGGGCAGAACGAGGAAAACCTCGCGCAGGAAATCTGGGACGTCATGCTCCGCCGCTTCCCTGAACTGCAGCTCGAGCAGACGGCGTGAGCGACGACGAAATCCGCGAGCCCGACCAGCTCGAAGGCGTGCCGCTGCCCGAGACGCAGAGCCGCGTCATCGGCCACGAGGACGCCCGCGCCAGCATCATGGCTGCGCTCGATGCGGAACGGCTGCCCGGTGGCATCATGCTGCATGGGCCGCGCGGCATCGGCAAGGCGACGCTGGCCTTCGACATCGCCCGCGAAGTTTTCGCCCGCACCGGCGACGAGAGTTTTGAGCACATCGCGGCCCAGGTCGCGGCGGGCGCCTACCCGAATTTGCGGGTGCTGCGGAAAGCCGCACGCGACACCGGCAAGGGGTTTTACACCGCCATCCGCGTCGAAGAGGTTCGCGGCCTGATCGGCGAAAGCCGCATGACGCGCGGCCGCGCGGGCTTCCGCATCGTCATCGTCGATGCGATCGACGACTGCAATCCGTCGTCGGCCAATGCGCTGCTCAAGATCCTCGAAGAGCCACCGGCCGAGACGCTGTTCCTCCTCGTCTCGCACCGGCCGGGCGGTCTGCTGCCGACCATCAAGTCGCGCTGCCACGCCGTGGCGCTCAGGCCGCTGAGCGACGCCCACGTTCGCGAGATCGTTGGCACCGGCGCCACCGAAGCGGCAATCGAGCTTGCGGGCGGCATCCCGCGCCGGGCGTTCGAAGCGCTCAAGATGGGCGAGGACAAGGGGCTGAACGCGCTCCAGGGCTGGCTGCGCGCGCCAGGCAATGGTGCCGCCGCGGTCTATCTCGGCGTCGCCGACGTGCTGGCGGCCGACAAGGCCGGCTCGGCTTATGCGTTCGCCAGGCAGATGCTGCTCGACTGGATCGCTGATGAGGCCCGCAACGCCGCCCAATCGGGCGCAAAGCCGCGGCTTGCCTCGGCTGGTGAGCTATGGGAGAAGGCCAACGCCCTGTTCGCCGACGCCGAGGAATACAATCTCGACGCCCGGCAGACGCTGATCTCGCTGTTCGACGCGATCAGGCGGCACGCCCAGACCCATCTCGCACCAGCCCAAGCGCAATGACCCGGAACGCCTACTACGTCACCACCGCGATCGCCTATCCGAACGGTGAGCCCCATATCGGGCACGCCTATGAACTGGTCACCACCGACGCCATTGCGCGCTGGCGGCGGCTCGAAGGCCGCGACGTGTTCTTACTCACCGGCACCGACGAGCATGGTCTCAAGATGGTGCAGACGGCGCAGCGCGAAGGGCTGAGCACCCGCGAGCTTGCCGACCGCAACTCCGAACGCTTCAAGGCGCTGGCAGGCGTCCTCGATATCTCCAACACCGACTTCATCCGCACCACCGAGGAGCGGCATTTCAAGTCGGGCCAGGAACTGTGGAAGCGCATGGCCGCCTCCAACAATGGCGACATCTACCAGTCGACCTACAAGGGCTGGTACTCGGTCCGCGATGAGGCCTATTTCGATGAGAGCGAGCTGACCGATGGCGAGGGCGGCAAGAAGTTCGCCCCCTCGGGAGCCGAAGTGAAATGGGTGGAGGAAGACAGCTACTTCTTTCGCCTTTCTGCCTACCAGGACAGGCTGTTGAAGCTCTACGAGGAGCAGCCGGACTTCATCGCGCCCGATGAACGGCGCAACGAGATCGTCTCATTCGTCAAACGCGGCCTGCAGGACGTCTCGATCTCCAGAACGACGTTCGACTGGGGTATTCCGGTGCCCGGCGTGCCCGGTCACGTGATGTATGTGTGGATCGACGCTCTAACCAACTACATCACCGGCGCCGGCTTCCCCGACGACACTGGCGAGATGTTCCAGAAGTTCTGGCCGGCTGACCTCCACGTCATCCGCAAGCACATCATTCGCTTCCACACGGTCTACTGGCCGGCTTTCCTGATGAGCGCCAATCTGCCGATCCAGAAGCGCGTCTTCGCCCACGGCTTTCTGACGTCCGAGGGCAAGAAGATGAGCAAGTCGCTCGGCAACGTCGTCGACCCGTTCGCGCTCGTCGACGAGTTCGGCGCCGACCCGGTGCGCTACTATTTCATCCGCGAAATCTCGTGGGGGCAGGACGGCGACTGGGGCCGCGAAAAGTTCGTCAACCGCAACAATGCCGACCTCGCCAACAATTTCGGCAATCTGGCGCAGCGTTCGCTGTCGATGATCGCGAAGAATTTCGGCGGCCAGATGCCGCCGCGGCAGGACGGATCGGGCGAGGACAACAAGATCGTCAGCGAGATGATCACCGCGATTTCCCGCATGGAAGAAGCGATGATCACCGAGCAGCTGCATGAGGCCGCGGGCGAACTGGTGGCCGCGCTCAGCACCGCCAACCTCTATTTCGCCGACCAGGCGCCGTGGGGGAAGAAGGACGACATGGCGCGCATGGGCGCGATCCTGTCGACCACCGCCGACGTGCTCCGCCGCGCCGCCATCGCAGCGCAGCCGTTCGTGCCCGCAGCGGCGTCGAAAATGCTCGATCTGCTGGCGGTGCCCGCCGACCAGCGATTGCTGCAGCACGCGCTCGATCCGGACTCCCGCATCGCGCCGCAGACGGTGCTGCCGCCGCCCGAGCCGGTGTTCAAGAAGTTCGAGCAGGTGAAGGCGTCCTGACGTGCTCGTCGACAGCCACTGCCATCTCGATTTTCCCGAGCTCGCGGCGGACCGCGGCGGGGTTCTCGCGCGGGCCAGGGCCAACGGCGTCGAGCGGATGGTCACCATCTCGACACGCGTCCACCGCTTCGACGAGATCACCGCGATCGCCGACGAAAACCCCGAAGTCTGGTGCAGCGTCGGTACGCATCCGCACCACGCGCAGGAGGAGCCTGAGATCACCACGGCCGATCTTGTGCGGCTCGCCGCGCATCCGCGCTGCGTCGCCATCGGAGAAGCCGGGCTCGACTACCACTACCCTGGCGACTACGCGGCGCAGGCGACCGGCTTCCGCCGGCACATCGCGGCGGCGCGCGAAACCCGCCTGCCCCTCGTTATCCACGCCCGCGAGGCCGACCAGGACATCGCGTCGACACTCGAGGAGGAGACGGGGAAGGGGGCCTTCCCGTTCGTCCTGCACTGCTTCTCGTCGGGCCTCGAGCTGGCGCGGCGCGGCCTTGCGCTCGGTGGCTATGTGTCGTTCTCGGGCATCCTGACGTTCAAGAACGCCGCGACGATCCAGGAAGCCGCGACGATGGCACCGGCCGACCGGATTCTCGTCGAAACCGACGCGCCGTACCTCGCGCCGATCCCGTTTCGCGGCAAGCCGAACGAGCCGTCCTACGTCATGCACACGGCGCAGAAACTTGCCGAGCTGCGCGGCGTCACGCTGGCGCAAATCAGCGAAACGACGACCGACAATTTCTTCCGGCTGTTCACCAAGGCGAAGCGCTGATGGCCGCCGCAACCCAGGTCATCGCCACCATCATGGGCAGCGGGTCGTCCGGCGGCGTGCCGCGCATTGGTGGCAATTGGGGCGTCTGTGATCCGCAAAATCCCAGGAACCGCCGCAGCCGCTGCTCGCTGCTGATCGAGGGCCGCATCGGCGACAGCCCGCCGACGCGGATCGTCGTCGACACCGGCTGCGACCTCCGCGAACAGTTGCTCGCCAACAAGGTCGATCGCGTCGAGGCGGTGCTCTACACGCACGAACACGCCGACCACACGCATGGGATCGACGATCTGCGCGTGCTGGCGCTCAACAATCGCAGGCGCGTCGACGTCTATTTCAGCCATGAGGCGGCGCAGAGCATCGTGCCGAGCTTCTCCTATTGCTTCACGGCGCCGCCCGGCAGCGGCTATCCGCCGATCCTCAACCAGAACCTCATCGTCGTCGGCCAAAAACTGACCATCAGCGGCCCCGGTGGCGATATCGAGATTGTGCCGTTCAAACAGGACCATGGCGACATCTTCTCGCTCGGCTTCCGCGTCGGAAACTTTGCCTATTCATGCGATCTGAGCGGCATTCCGCCGGAGTCCAACGACGCGGTGTCCGGCCTCGACATCTGGGTGCTCGATGCGCTCAGGCCAGCGCCGCATCCGAGCCATCTGAGCCTCAGTGAGGCGCTGGAGCATGTCGAGCGTTACGCGCCGCGCGAGGCCGTGCTCACCAACCTCCACATCGACCTCGACTACGTCCAGACCGACGCCACGACGCCTGCCAACGTCCGTCCGGCCTTCGATGGGCTGCAGATCGACGTCGTCGCCGGCACCATCATCAGCCCGAGGTAGCGCCATGCCGTTCGAAACCATCGCCACCGGCATCGCGCCATCGTCGTCGCCCGTCAGCGATGCCAACCGCGCCGGCAATCATGTGTGGCTGGTGGCGATCGCCGAGGATCCGGCGACGGGTGAGATCGTCCACGGCGGCATCGAGGCGCAGACGCGGCGCACGCTGATGAACCTCGACCAGGCGGTGCGCGCTGCCGGCGGGACGCTGGCCGACGTCGTCGATGTTCGGGTGTTCCTCATCGAGCGCAGCGACGCCAAGGGCATGAATGCGGTCTATGCCGAGTTCTTCAACGCACCATATCCGGTGCGCGCCACGGTCGTCGTCAAGGAGCTGCTGGCGGATGGGCTGCGGATCGAGATCACAGCGACGGCGGTGCTCGCCAGCCCATAGTTTGGATTAAATGCCAGCAATTGCGGGCAATCCGGTTCATGCGGTAGTTCCATAATATATCTTATGCGAATCGAGGATGCAGATGACTTTGACCGAAGACGAGATGATCCAGCAGCTGGCGTCGGCCCAGCGGCGCGGCGTGCATGATGTGCATGGGTCCCTGTTCCCCGGGCTCGACCGCGAGGCGGCCTATCGGGTCCAGGCTGGGGTGGCGCGTGAACTGGCTGCGACCCCTGCGCTGCTGAAGACGGCGATCCATCCTGACGGTGTCGCCGTTGTCGCCCCGATCTTCGTGTTGGGCCGCAGCGGAGATTTCCGCTTGCCGGTGGCCAATGTCGTCGGCCTCGAGGTCGAGGTCGGCGTGGTGCTGGCGCACGACGTCCCGTCAGGTGCCGATGAGGCTACGGTCGTCGCCGCCATCGACCATTATTTTACTGGCGTGGAGATCTGCGGTTCGCGGTTCCTCGACCGCACCCTGGCGGGCCTCACCGGCGGGCTCGCCGACAACATGGCCGCCCTTGCCTATTGCCGCAGCGGTTCGCCGCGTGCTGCCGGAGCGGCGATCGACGGCACGGAGATCGAGGTCTCGTTTGCCGGCGTCCAAGTCTACAAGGACATCGCCAAGCACGGTTTCGGCACGGTGCTGGCGTCGCTCGTCGCCTACGCCCGCAACCAGCGGCCGGACTATCCGCTGGCGGCCGGCACCGTCATCACCACGGGGTCGATGTGCGGGCTCGTCGCGACGACGGGCACCGGGCACGTGCTGGCGCGGCTGGGCGACGAAACGATCGAGTTCGACATTGTCTGAGGCCCCCGCCATGCAGCCGTCTCGCGACATTTCCCGCCTGCTCGAGATCATGGCCGCGCTCCGCAATCCCGATGGTGGCTGCCCGTGGGACCTCGACCAGGATTTCATGTCGATCCGCAACTACACGATCGAGGAAGCCTACGAGGTCGCCGACGCCATCGAGCGCAACGATTTCGACGACCTGCGCGAGGAACTCGGCGATCTGCTGCTGCAGCCGGTCTTTCATGCCCAGATGGCATCGGAGGACGGCCGCTTCGATTTCGGCGATGTGGTGCAGTCGATCACGGAAAAGCTGATCCGGAGGCACCCTCACGTCTTCGGTGAGCAAGCGGCCAAGGATGCCGGCGGCGCCAAGGCGCGCTGGGACGACGTCAAGGAAGACGAGCGCGCCCTGAAGGCGACCAAACGCACCACCGAGCCCTCGGTCATCGACGACGTGCCGCTGGTGCTCCCGTCCCTCGCCCGCGCCCAAAAGCTCACCAAGCGCGCCGCTAAAGTCGGCTTCGACTGGCCGGATGTGCCGGCCGTGATGGCGAAAGTCACCGAGGAGTTGGACGAGTTGCAGGCTGCGACCACCGATAAGCAGCGCCACGAGGAAATGGGCGATCTGCTGTTCGCCATTGCCAATTTGGCGCGGCACATGAACATCGACCCGGAGGCCGCATTGCGCGACGCGAATGCGAAGTTCACGCGGCGATTTCACTATGTCGAGGATCGGGCGAAGGCTGATGGGGTTGCGATGAAGGATGCCGGGCTGGAGCGGCTGGACGGGTATTGGAATGAGATCCGGGCGGCGGATAAGGCGGGCGCGTAAGCTCGTCGGTCCCAGGGAACTCGCCACAGCGACTTCCCAGCGAAAGCTGGGACCCAAATATCCGCTGGCACAAGGTGCGAGTTGGGTCCCAGCTTTCGCTGGGAAGTCAGGAGGACAGAGCAGTGACGTGCGATGGCGAAATGCCCGTCAGGCCGCCTCGATCCGCCCCGCAAACCGCTGCGTCAGGCTGTCCCGATGCCGGGGCTCGACGCGGACCTCATACGTCTGGCCGTCCTCGTCCGGTTCGTCCTTGCCGATGATTTCGGCGTGGCCGTAGAGCCAGCCGACGTCGGCGCCGTTGGTGTGCGGGACGCGGACCTTGTAGGTCTTGCTCTTGGCGCCAAGCGTCGCCTCGATGGCCTCGAGCAGTTTGTCGGTGCCCTCGCCTGTCTGTGCCGACACCGGCACGCTTGCCGCCACCTGCCCCATCGGATGCAGCGTCTGGAGGATTTCGCGGCCCTCGTCGAGCAGATCGATCTTGTTCCAGACCTCGATGATCGGCGTCTTCTCGGCCGACACGCCGAGTTCGGTCAGCACCTTGAGGACGTCGGCGGCCTGCGCCGCGCTGTCGGGGTTGGCAACGTCACGGACGTGGAGGATCACGTCGGCTCCGGTGACTTCCTCCAGCGTCGCGCGGAAGGCTGCGACCAGTGTCGTGGGGAGTTCCGAAACGAAGCCGACGGTGTCCGAGATCATCACCTGGCGACCGTGTGGCAGCTCCAGCTTGCGCAGGGTTGTGTCGAGCGTCGCGAACAGCAGGTTTTCGGCGAACACCCCTGCCCCGGTCAGCCGGTTGAACAGGCTCGATTTGCCGGCATTGGTGTAGCCGACGAGGGCCACGATCGGGATCTGCACCGCGTCGCGATTGCTCCGCTGCTGGCTGCGGGTGCGCTTGACCTTGTCGAGCCGCTCCTCGAGCAGTTTGATGCGCTCTTCGAGCAGGCGGCGGTCGCTTTCGATCTGCGTTTCGCCGGGGCCGCCGAGGAAGCCGAAGCCGCCGCGCTGCCGTTCGAGGTGGGTCCAGGAGCGGACCAGCCGACTCTTCTGGTAATTGAGATGCGCCAGCTCGACCTGCAGCACGCCTTCGCGGGTCGCCGCGCGCTCGCCAAAAATTTCGAGGATCAGCGCCGTGCGGTCGAGCACTTTTGCGCCGGTCTCGGTCTCTAGGTTGCGCTGCTGCACGGGCGCCAGAGCCGTGTCGACGAGGAGCAGTTCGATCTTGCCCTCTTCGACTTTCTTCTTGATGTCCTCGACATGCCCGCCGCCGATGAAGGTGGCGGGCTTTATCTCGCGCACTTTCACGATCTCGGAGAACACGATCTCGACGCGAATGGCGCCTGCGAGGCCCTCGAACTCGGCCTGGCGCGCCTCGACGCTGTGCGAGGTCGCGTGCCCGCGCACGTCGGGCACAATGAGGCCCACGCGCGTCGGAGCCGGACGCGTGTCGACAAAGGCTTGCGGACCGCCTGAGCGGTCCTCGTCATCCAGAAAATCGGTCATGGATGTTACTTAGTCATCCACGTGCTCGGGATCAAACAATTGGATCGGAGCGCCGGGCATGATGGTCGAGATCGCGTGCTTGTAGACAAGCTGCGACTGAGCATCTCGCCGCAACAACAAGCAGAAATTGTCGAACCAGGTGATGACGCCCTGCAACTTGACGCCGTTCACGAGAAAAATCGTGACCGGGACCTTCTGTTTGCGAACGTGATTGAGAAACGCATCTTGTAGATTCTGTGCCTTTTCGCCGGGCATTTGTGGCCTCTTGTCAGTTTCGGCGGTGTTGGCGCCGCCAAGACTTCCTGTCCGTAAGGCTGACTTTGCCTGCCGGTTGGTTTTGTCTGGTCCGCCTTCCCACAACGGCACTATGCCACGCTGGGTTCTACCTGCCTAGCAGAACCCGGTCACAGTCCGAGAGACTTGATCTTGCGGTGCAAAGCGCTGCGCTCCATCCCAACGAACTCGGCGGTCTTGGAGATATTCCCGCCGAACCGTTCGATCTGCGCGAGGAGGTATTGGCGCTCGAAGACTTCGCGAGCCTCGCGCAGCGGCAGGCTCATCAGATGCGCGGACTGGTCGGTGTCCCCCACGGTCGGCAGCACCTCGCCGATATCGGAGGGCAACATCTGCGCCGTGATCACCCCGTTCTCGGGCTGCGAATCCTTGATGAGGATCAGCAACCGCTCGATCGAGTTGCGGAGCTGCCGCGCATTGCCCGGCCAGTCCTGCGCCTGGAGCACCGCGATCGCATCCGGCCCGATGGTGAGGCTCTTGAGATTGTGCATGCGGGCGAGCTGATCGAGGAAGAGATCGACCAGCGCCGGCACGTCCTCGCGCCGCTCCTTGAGCGGGGTCAGCTGCAGCGGCACGATGGCGAGGCGGTGGAACAGATCGGAGCGGAACGTCTGGTCCTCGATCTGCTGGGCGACGTTCTGCGAACTGGCGGCAATGATGCGCACATCTATGGGCACGGCGACCGTGCCGCCGACGCGGGCGAACTTGTTCTCGACCAAGGTACGCAGCAGCGTCGCCTGCGCCGGCTGCGGCAATGCCGAAACCTCGCTCAGATAGAGCGTGCCGCCATGTGCCCGCTCGAGCGCGCCCACTTCCGTGCGCACGGTGCCGGTTTTCTCGCGCGTCTCGCGGCCGAACAGCACGAACTGCACTTCGTCGGGCGAATAGAGCGAGCAGTTGATCTCGACGAACGGGGCCTCGGCGCGGGGGCTGTGCTGATGGATCAGCCGGGCCGCGAGGCCCTTGCCCGAGCCCGACGGCCCGGAGATGAAGATGCGCGAATTGGTCGGCGCCGATTTCTCGATCACCCCCCGCGCCGCCTGCAGTGCGCCCGACACGCCGACCATCTCGCCGTTCTGGGTGTTGGCCCTGCCCCGCAGTTCCTCGACCTCGGTCTTGAGACGGGTTGCTTCCATGGCGCGCTGGGTGATCAGCAGCAGCCGGTCGATCTTGAACGGTTTTTCGATGTAGTCGTAAGCGCCGCGGCGGATCGCCGAGACCGCGGTCTCGACGTTGCCGTGGCCCGAGATCATTACCACCGGCATGTCGGGGTGCTGGGTCTGGAACACGTCGAGCAGCTGCAGCCCGTCGAGCCGCGAGCCCTGCATCCAGATGTCGAGGTAGACGAGGCTCGGCCGCCGCCGCGCGATCTCGTTGAGCGCGGAGTCGGCGTCATGCGCCTGCCGCGTCTCGTAGCCCTCGTCTTCGAGAATACCCGCGATGAGGTCGCGAATATCGTCCTCGTCGTCCACGATCAAAATGTCACGCGCCATACTACGTCTTCGCGACCGCCAACCTTGGCGGCTCCTCTTGGCCTTCGGCGGGAAGCTCTGACGCAGCCCCCGCTTCGGCTCTTTCGTTCGATGGTTCCGCCGCGTCGTCGGGAGACTTCAGCGGCAGGGTGAAGGTGAAGCAGGCACCAACGCGCCCCGCTTCGTCGGGTTCGGCGTCGATCAGGTCGACCGATCCGCCATGCTGTTCGATGATGCGCGCGACGATGGCGAGGCCGAGTCCGGTGCCCTTTTCGCGCGTCGTAATATAGGGTTCGAGCAACCGCTGCCGGTTCTCCCTGGGCCAGCCCTTACCATTGTCGGAGATCGAGAGGCGCGCTTTTTCGCCCTCGGCGTGCACATTGACGATGATGCGCGGCCGGCTGGTCGCCTCGATTCCGGCGCCCTCGATCGCCTCGGTGGCGTTCTTGATGAGATTGGTGAGCACCTGCGACAGCAGCCGCTGGTCGAAGAACGCGGCGAGCGGCGTCTCCGGCAATTCCATCTTGATCTCGAGGTCGGGCAGCCGCACGCTTTCGAGGAACACCGAGTTGCGCACCGTCTCGCTGAGGTCGCCCATCATGGGTTTTGCCTCAGGCATGCGGGCAAAGGACGAGAATTCGTCGACCATGCGGCCGATGTCGCCCACCTGCCGCAGGATCGTGTTGATCGATTTGTCGAACACCTCGAAATCGTCGGCAAGTTTTGGCCCGTAGCGGCGGCGCAGGCGTTCGGCTGAGAGCTGGATCGGCGTCAGCGGGTTCTTGATCTCATGGGCGATGCGCCGCGCCACGTCCGCCCAGGCGCCGGTGCGCTGCGCCGAGAGCAGGTCGGTGATGTCGTCGAGCGTGATCACATAGCCCTTACTCTCGGCCATCGTGCCTTCGCGCGTCAGTTGCACCTGGTAGGTGCGGAAGTCGGGCCCGGAGCCGATTTCGATCTGGTCGCGGATCTGGCCGCGCCGCGAGGATTTGGCCCGCTCGACGATGGTCGCGAGGGCCGGCACCACTTCGCCGAGCTGCTGGCCGACGACGGAGAGTTCTTCCTTGCCCAGCATTTCCGACGCGCGGGCGTTGAACAGCGTGATGGCGCCGAAGGCGTCGAGGCCGACGATGCCCGCCGACACGCCCTCCACCACCGCTTCGGTGAATTGCCGTCGCTTCTCGTTGGTCTCGTTGGCCTGCACCAGGGCAACGTGCTGGGTTTTGAGCTGCCGCGTCATGGTGTTGAAGCGGTTGCTCAGATCGCGCAGATCCCCCCTGCCCGGGTCCACCGGCACCTGCACGTCGAGATCGCCTTCCGACACGCGGTTGGAGGCGATCATCAAATTTCGGATCGGGTCGACGAAGCGGTTGGCGAGCGCGATGCCCACCCAGAGCGCCGCCAGCAGCAGCACCAGCGCCAGGCCCAGATACATGATGGTGAAGGTGATCTGGAACACCAGCCGGTTGGACTCGTACTGGCGGTATTCGGTGACGTTCTCGTCGGTCAGCCGCATGAATTCGAGCACTTCGGCGTTCACCGGCCGCGCCACGAACAGATAGGTGTTGTCGTAGCCTCGCAGCTTGACGATGGCGCCCACCAATTGCGTGTCGCCCGGCGAGATCAGCGTGGGCACCCCCTCGGTGACATGCGGGATCAGATCGTCGGGCAATTGTGGAGAGACGTTCTGGGCGTTGATCTGGGCCCGCATCAGCGTGTCGCCGTCGCTCGACACGAGCGTCGCGAACGGCAGCGAGCGGGTGACGGCGAGTGCTGTGAGGATACGCTGGAACTGCACGCGGTCGGTCTCGAAGGCGGAGCGCGCCTGCTCCAACTCGCCGGCGGTGTAGATGATGTCGTCGCGCAGCACCTGCGCGTGCTCGAGCATGTAGGAGCGCGCCACGAGCCGCGAGGCTTCGACCATGGTCTTGGTGCGCTCCGAGAACCACTGGTCGAGGCCCTGGTTCAGCGAAATCGTCGCCACGATCGCGACGATGATCGCCGGCACCGCCGCGGCCGCCGCGAACATGGCGACCATGCGCAACTGTAGCCCCGAGCCCGCCTGCCCGAGGAAGCGCGACTGGATCAGCAGCATCGCCTCGGTGACGACGAGCGCGACCACCAGCAGCACCAGCAGCCCATTGGCGATCCAGATGAGCGTCCAGACTTCGGGGGTCGGCTCGATATTGGTCGCCCCGGTCATGATCAGGAACGAGCCCGACGCGACCAGCACCGAGAGCAGCACGATGATGAGGCCGACCGCACGCAGGGCCTTGCGGCCGCGCTCGGTGAACAGCGTGTTGCTGACGCGAGATCGAGCGGCCTCGTCCTCGGGCGGGAAGCCGGCATTGGCCAGCGCTGTGTCGCTCATGTCACAGACCGTTTCCCGGATTGCCGCAAAGTGGAGGTAAGGTGACCCAATCGGGACGACCCTTCAAGACAATTGTTGCCGAAATGTGACACTGGGGTCGACGGCGGCCTTGAACCTGTGGGCGGTTTGGACATTGTAGCGGGATGTCGCGAGCCTTCGTCTCAGAACCCGGCGCATCGACGCTCGTCCGATCCAGCGAGGAATCGGCGCGCAATACGGCCGACGCCTACCGGACCATCGAGCCGGAGTTCGACTTCGAGGTGAGGCAGGGACGGAATGGCTGGATGATCGCGCGGCTTAAGAAGGACGGGACGTTCGAATCTTGGGTGGAGGAGTAGCGGCCCAATGGTCGCCACTTGAGTGGAGCCCTTCCTCCCCACCGGGGAGGGGACGACCGAAGGGTGGTGGGTGAGGCCCGACTTCGTTGGGTCTGCTGACCGCCTACGGAAGCGGCACTGGTGCGTCGCTCAGAGTTCGCAAGTAAGCGATGAGGTCCGCCCGCTCCTTGGCATCCTGCACACCAGCAAACTCCATTGCCGTCCCAGGCAAAGTGAGCGTGGGGTGCGCGACGAAGGTATTGAGTTCCTCGAACGTCCATATGCCGCCAGCGTCCTTGAGCACCGACGAGTAATCGACGTCGCTTTCCGAAGCCTTCGGGCGGCCTACGATGCCCCACAGATTGGGTCGTTTGGAGGTCTCCACTTCGGATGTCGCGATGTGGCACTTCACGCACGTCTTTTCGAATGTCTGCTTGCCCGATCCAGCGTCTGCCAATGCGAGCAGCGGCGAAATCGGTGCGCTGGTGGGTGGTCCGGCGCCATGATCGAGCAGGTAGGCCGCTATTTCCTCGTGACCGCCACGCTTCGCAAAATGGATCGGCGGAATTCCACTTGATGTGAGAGCGTTGACCTCCGCTCCAGCCGTCACCAAAGCGATGACGCACTCGAGACAGCCGTCCTGGGCAGCTATGTGAAGCGGAGTCTGCAGTTTCGCTATTTGATTTGGGTCTGCCCCACTGTCCAGCAACAGCTTGACGATGTCGGCGTATCCCCCCTTGATGGCTCCGTAGAGTGGCGTTCTTTGAAGTTTGACCATCAGATTGACGTCGGCCCCACGACTGATCAGAAGTCGTGCTAGCTCCACATTGCCCTTTTCGCAGGCCACATAGAGCGCCGTAACACCGCCGTCGATTTCATCAACTGCGGCGCCACCGTCCAAAGCAGAAGTGACTGCTGCGATGTCGCCGCTTTTGGCGAGATCAACGAGTTCACTTGCTTGGGCGGGCCACCCCAAAAGCAAGAAAATCGTCAACGCCGCAATCGCCCAGATGCGCCCCCGTATGATCATCGGATGATCCTCGCACGAGTTCTAGACTGGCCCTATCCTAATGCAGCGGGTTGCCGCGGACAACTCATGAGCCCGCGGAGCGTTGATATCGGCGATGTCAGCAGAATTTCCCCTCAGCCGTTGCGGCGGCTGTGCTTCACGATCTCGATCGAATGCGCCCGGATCTTCTTCCTGAGCGTGTTCCGATTCAGCCCCAGCAGCTCCGACGCCTTGATCTGGTTGCCGCCGCAGGCGTTGAGCACCATGGCGATCAGCGGCGCCTCGACCTTGTCCAGCACGCGCTGGTAGAGCCCGGCCGGCGGCAGTTTTGGCTCGTGTTCGCGCAGCAATTGCGCCACGTGCGTTTCGACCGCCGAGGACACGTCCATCGGCCCCGAATCCGCCGGCATCGACTGGCGGTCGGCGATGTTGAGTTCGGCCTGGACGATTTCCTTCGAGATATTCTCGTCGACATAGAGCGCGCTCAGCCGGCGCACGAGGTTTTCGAGCTCGCGCACGTTGCCGGGCCATGAATAGGCCTGCATCAGCTTGACCGCATCGGGCGAGATGGTCTTGACCGGCTCCCCTTCCCGCTGCGCCGCGCGGAGGAAATGGCTGACGAGATCGGCGATGTCGTCGACGCGCTCGCGCAGTGGCGGCAGGCGGATTGGAACGACGTTCAAGCGATAGTAGAGATCCTCGCGGAACAAGCCCTGCCGGATCATCTGGCTGAGGTCGCGGTGCGTCGCGGCGACGATGCGGACGTTCGACTTGATCGGCGTGCGGCCGCCGACCATCGTGTATTCACCCTCCTGCAGCACGCGCAGCAGGCGCGTCTGGGCGTCCATCGGCATATCGCCGATCTCGTCGAGGAACAGCGTGCCGCCCTCCGCCTGCTCGAACCGGCCGGAGGAGCGCTGCGTGGCGCCGGTGAAGGCGCCCTTCTCGTGCCCGAACAGTTCAGCTTCGATCAGGTCGCGCGGGATGGCGGCCATGTTGATGGCGACGAACGGGCCGTTCCGGCGCTTGCCGAAATCGTGCAGGGCGCGTGCGACGAGCTCCTTGCCGGTGCCGCTCTCGCCGGTGATCATCACCGTGAGATCGGTCTGCATCAGGCGGGCGAGCGCCCGGTAGATGTCCTGCATGGCGGGCGAACGGCCGACCAGCGGCATCGTCTCGCCCGGCTCTTCCGCCTTGCGGTCGTCCCGGTTGGGCTTCTTGGCATCGGCCAGCGCGCGCGCCACGACCGACAGCACTTCGGTGATGTCGAAGGGTTTTGGCAGGTATTCATACGCGCCCACCTCATTGGCCCGGATGGCCGTCATGAAGGAGTTCTGCGCGCTCATCACCACGATCGG
>JBKJTB010000198.1:0-7192 GCA_046594305.1 Devosia sp.
CAGATTACTCCGCTTGAGTGGAGCCCATCCCTCCCATCGGGGAGGGGGGACCACGCGCAGCGTGGTGGGTGGGGGCTAGCCGCGTGCGCAGATCAACGACAACAAAAAAGGCGGGCACTACGCCCGCCTCACCACACCCGAACTGAAACCCCGCTCTAGTTGAGCTTGGCCCCAACATCGCGGATCGCCTGATCCACCAGCGCGTCACCCTTAGTGCTCATCTGGCGCGTCAGCAGCACGCGCGCCGCTTCCACCGCCACATCGGCCGACCGCGCACGAACTTCTGCGACAGCCTGCGATTCCGCCTGCGCGATCTTGTCTTCCACCGCCTTGGTGCGGCGGGCGATCAGCGTTTCGAGCGACGCCTTGGCCTCGCCGGTCAGGCGGAACGCTTCTTCGCGGGCCGCGGCGATGATGCCCTCGGCTTCCTTGGTGGCGGCCTGGCGCTTGTTCTCATATTCCTCGAGCAGGAATTTCGCCTCGAGGCGCAGGCGCTCGGCCTCCGCCAGTTCCGTCTCGATCGCCTTGATGCGGCCGTCGAGCGCTTTGGTGATCATCCCCGGAACCTTGAGGTAGATGATCACGGCGATAAACAGGAAGAGCGCGACTGTCGCCCAGAATGCGGCATCGAAAACCATCGCTTATCCCTTCACCGCTTCGGCCACGGCGGCATTGATCTCGGCCTGGTTGGCCTCGCCGGTGAGTTGCGTCACGAGCGCGGTGGCGGTTTCCGCCGCGATCTCGCCGACGCGGCCCATGGCCTCGTTCTTGTTGGCAGTGATGCGCGCCTCGGCCTCGAAGACCTTCTTGCTCAAATCGTCCTCGACCACTTTGCGCTTGCCGTCGAGGTCGGCCTTGATCGAATTGCGCGTCTCTTCGGCGATGCCGTGGGCGTTCTTGCGGGCATCGGCCAGGGCCTGCTCGTAAGCCGCCACGGCCTTGTCCGTCTCACCGCGCAAACGCTCGGCTTCCTTGAGGTCGCCCTCGATGCGGGCCTTGCGCTTGTCGATGATCGAGCCGATCTGCGGCAGCGCCACGCGGCTCATCAGCAGATAGAGCGCGCCGAACGTGAGGGCGAACCACACGATCTGGCTGGCAAATGTCGACGTGTCGAACGGCGGGAACACGATCTTGTGGTGCCCGCCTTCGGCCTCGGTCGTCGCATGCGCTTCCCCGGCCGGCGCGACGGCATGCTCTTCCACCACCACCGCGCCGCTTTGCACGGCATCGGCGGGGGAGGACGATGTCTCGGCCTGCGCCAGAAGAAAGACTGTGTCAGCCATTGCCTATCACCCTGATCGTCATCCGGCCCCGGAGGTAATCCCCGAGGCCCCATCCTTGCTCGGTTCGGTCTTAGACCGCGTAGAGCAGCAGGAAGGCGATAACGAGCGAGAAGATGCCCAGGGCTTCGGTCACGGCGAAGCCGAAGATCAGGTTCGAGAACTGGCTCGCGGCCGCGGCCGGGTTACGCAGGGCGCCGGCAAGGTAGTTGCCGAAGATCACGCCCACGCCGATGCCGGCGCCGCCCATGCCGATACAGGCAATGCCCGCACCGATCAGCTTGCCCATGGCCTGCGCTGCTTCGAGTTCCATGCTTAGTCTCCTTGGTGTCAGTAAGTGTGTGCTGGTTGAGGGGACCGGCTTAGTGGCCGGGATGCATTGCGTCGTGCAGATAGACGCAGGTGAGGACCGCGAACACGAACGCCTGCAGCGCCGCGACGAGGAATTCGAGACCGGTGAGCGCCACCGCCATGCCGAACGGCAGCACCGCGGCAAAGCCCCAGGCGCCGGCGCCCAAGAGCGCCACGACCATGCCGCCGAACACCTTCAGGACGATATGGCCGGCAAGGATGTTGCCGAACAGTCGCAGCGAATGGCTGACGGGGCGGGACAGGAACGAGATCACTTCGATCAGCGTCACGAGCGGCAAAATGTAGATCGGCACGCCCGAGGGAACGAAGAGCCGGAGGAACTTGAAGCCGTTCTTCCAGAAACCGTAGACCACCACCACGATAAACACGATCAGCGCCATCAGGACCGTGACGATCAAATGGCTGGTGACCGTGAAGAAGTAGGGGAACATCCCGAACAGGTTCGCGAACAGGATGAACATGAACAGCGAGAACACCAGCGGGAAGAACTTCATCCCGTCATGGGCGGCCGTGTTGCGCACCATGTTGGCGATGAACTCGTAGGTCATCTCGCCCATGAGCTGCATGCGGCCTGGCACAGTTGCCCGGCGCGCCGTGCCCCAGATCAGGAACAGCCCGATCGCCGCGACCGTCAAAACCATGAACAGGGCGGAATTGGTGAAGCCGATGTTGACGCCGCTGCCGGCGGTGCCGTCGCCGCCGAACGTTCCGATCTTGAAAATATCGAAGATCTGGAACTGATGGATCGGTTCAATCGGTTGCGTTGCTTCAGCCACGTCCAGCCCTTTGTTCCATCACTCTTCGTCGTCGTCCCGCAGGGCCGGCATATCTGCCGGAACCGCGGTCGCCGCGTTCATCTGTTTGGTCGCCCTTACCACATTGAGCACGCCCGCGGCGAAGCCCAACAGCAGCAGTCCGACCATTGCCCACGGTCGCGTGGGCAGCACCATGTCGATGAGATATCCGAGCCCCGCTCCGACGATGATCGCCGCCGCAAACTCGGATGCAAGCCTGAAACCCCGGCTCAGCCCCGACATATCGCTCTGTCGCCTTTGCTCCGCCTCGGCCTCGGCCGGACGTAGCTTTTGCGCACGGGCAATTCGCGCCCCCAGATCCGCCGTCACCGACGGCCGTCCGGATACGGGGCGCTTGTCGTCACGCGGTTCGCTCATCGCGTCCCCTCGCATCGCCCCGGCACAAAGGAAATTTATGCCCTCAAAGTCGCGCGCAACATAGTGTTGACTCTTTTGGGTGTCAAGCGCGCGAGATCGCCATTAAACCATTGATCTATAACGCAATTATCGCTTCGATCAGGGCCGCGACAACGAGTCATGTCGCGCTTTCGTGAGGCGTTCCGAATCCGGCGCGCGTGGCTCCCCCTCATCCGCCCTTCGGGCACCTTCTCCCACAAGGGGAGAAGGAAGGTTTGCCACATCGCGGGCGGCCTCTCCCTTCTCCCCTTGTGGGAGAAGGTGGATCGGCGAAGCCGAGACGGATAAGGGGCTGGTCGCTTGCGCTGACCCAGCCTCAAGCCACCTTCGACTCCAGCACCGCCGCCGCCCCAGTCAAATCCACCGACACCAGCTGGCTGACCCCGCGCTCATACATCGTCACCCCGAACAGCCGGTTCATCCGCGCCATCGTGATCGGGTTGTGGGTAATCACCACAAACCGCGTTTCCGTCCGGTTCGACATCGCGTCGAGCAATTGACAGAACCGCTCCACATTGGCGTCGTCGAGCGGCGCGTCGACTTCGTCCAGCACGCAGATCGGCGCCGGATTGGTGAGGAACACCGCAAAGATCAGCGACATCGCCGTCAGCGCCTGCTCGCCGCCCGACAGCAGCGTCATCGTCGTCGGCTTCTTGCCCGGGGGTTTCGCGATGATCTCGAGGCCCGCCTCGAGCGGATCGTCGCTCTCGACGAACTGCAGTTCCGCCGTGCCGCCGCCGAATAGCGTCGTGAACAGCTCCTGGAAATGCAGATTGACCTTCTCGAACGCTTCGGACAACCGCGCCCGGCCTTCCTTGTTGAGGCTCTGGATGCCTGAGCGGAGTTTTGCGATCGCAGCGACGAGGTCGTCGCGGTCCTTGACCATGATGTCGAGCTTTTCCTGCACCTCGACGCTCTCGGTCTCCGCCGCCAGATTCACCCCGCCCAGCCGCTCGCGCTCGGCCTTCAGCCGCTCGACCTTGCGTTCGGTGGCCTCTTCCTCGGGCAACGCATCCTGCGGCTTGATACCGGCGGCGAACGCCGTGTCGGCCGCCTGGATATCGAGCGTCTCCTGCACCTGCCGCTCGATCTGGTGCCGCTGTGCAATCAGTCCCTTGAGCCGCTCATCGACGCGGGCAAGGTGCTCGCGGAAACCGCTCAGCGCGTCAGCCGCGAGCCGCTGCGCCTTGTCGGCCTCGCGATAGTGCGACTGCGCCTGTGCGAGTTCGTCGTTCGCCGCGCCATGTGCCGCGCGCGCCGCGGCGATCTGCCCATCGAGTTCGGCCTGCCGTTCCTCGAAGCCGGCCGGCGCATTGTTCATCGCCTCGAGCTGAGCGCTGAGTTCTGCGAGCCGTTTATCGAGCGTCGCCACCTGCGCTTCCGCGCCCGCGCGACGCCGTTGCCAGTTCGAGTTGTCGTTGGCGATCTGGCTCAGGCGTCCCGCCCGAAGCTGCGCCGCCGTCTCGAACGAGCCGAGCTTCAGCCGCGCCTGATCGGCACCACCGCGCGCCTCGTCGAGATGCTCGCGCTTGGTCGCAAGCATCGTTGCGGCCTCGCTCTCGTCGCCGGCCTCGGTCAGCGCCTTCTGCGCATCGGTCTCGATCGCTTCGGCTTCCGCCAGCGATGAAGCGAGACGAACGCGCGCCTCCTCGAGCGCGGATTGCCGTGTCGCCAGTTCGCTGATCGCCCTCGTCGCGCGATCGAGATCCTGCTGCGCCGTCGCGATGTCGCGCTGCGCATTGCGCCACGCTTCGCGCTTCTGCCGCTCGCCGGTGCGGAACTGTTCCAGCGACTGGTTCAGTCCCTGCGCATCGGCCCGCAGGCCATTGCGATTGGCCCGCGCGTCATTGAGTTCGGCATCGAGCTCGGCGAGCCGGTTGCGCTGCGCCAGCCGCTGAGCTGCCGCGCTCGGCGCATCGGCGGCCGAGACAAATCCATCCCAGCGCCACAGATCGCCGTCCTTGCTCACCAGCCGCTGACCGGGCCGCAATTCTACCTGCAGTCGCGAGCCTTCGGCTCTGTCGACAAGCCCGATCTGATCGAGCCGCCGCTTGAGCAGCGCGCTGCCGGACACATGCGTGCTGAGCGGCGCGACACCACCGGGGAGGGCAGGGTCGCCCTCGCTCGGGATCGGACCGGCCCAGTGGAGCGGCGCTCCAGCGTCGGACGACGCTTCGAGATCGTCGCCCAGCGCCGCACCGAGCGCCGTCTCAAATCCCGCGTCGACCTTGAGCTCGTCGGCAATCGCCGTCCACAGCCCCTTGGTCCCGCCATTGAGGATGCGGCTCAGCGTCTGCGCCTCGGCATCGAGTCGGTTCACCTGCGCTTCGATTTCGGTGACCTTCGGCCGCACCGCTTCGAGCGCCGCCTGTGCCTGCCGCGTCGCCTCTTCCGCCGCCAGCGCCGCCGCCTCGGCTTCGACCGACACCGCCTGCACTGCGTCGAGCGCCGTCCGCTTTGCTGTCACGCCATCATCGGCCTCGAGCTGCGCCGCCACATTGGCCGCATCGCGCTCCACGTCGGCGATCTGCTGCCTGAGCCGCGCAATGCGGGTCGCCGCATCTTCCGCGCCGCGCTTGGCCTGCGCCCGCCGTGCTTTCACCTGTGCTTCGAGATCGGCCGCGATCCGCGCCTCGGCTTCCGCCGCGCGCACCGCGTTCATCGCCTCCTCGGCCGCAATCTTGGCCGCCGCGAACGCTTCGGCTTCGCCCGCCGCTTCCGCTTCGAGCTTGGCCTTCTCCTCGGCCGCGATCGCCAGTGCTTCGTCGCTCTCATCGAGCAGCGCGCGCTCGCGCCCGCCATCGGCCGTGGTCTGTTCGATCCGCTGCGTGAGCTCGGCCCGCCGTTGTTCGGCCCGCCGCGCTTCTTCCGCCAATTGCTCGGCCAGAATAGTGAGCCGCTGCAGCGCCGCACCTGCTGCCGCTTCCTTGTCACGCAGCGGCTGTACGGCCTGGTCGGCCATGAACACAATCTTCTGCGCTTCAAGCTCGACGTGCTGCGCGTCGGCCAGTTGCCCGACCAGTGCGCCCTGCTGCGCCTCGGTCTCGTTCTCGGCCGCCCGCGCCCCGATCCAGCGAATGTGGAACAGCATCGCCTCGGCCTTGCGGATGTCGCCGCTGATCGAGCGATAGCGGATCGCCAGCCGCGCCTGCCGCTTCAACTGTTCGAGCTGCAGCGTCACCTGATTGATGACGTCCTCGACGCGTTCGAGATTCTGCTCGGCCGCCTTGAGCCGCAGCTCCGCCTCATGCCGCCGCGAATGGAGGCCCGAAATCCCCGCCGCCTCTTCGAGCAGCGCGCGCCGCGCCGTGGGCTTGGCCGCGATCAGCTCGCCGATCTGGCCCTGCCGCACGAGGGCAGGTGAATGGGCCCCGGTCGAGGCGTCCGCAAACAGCAGCTGCACATCGCGCGCCCGGACTTCCTTGCCGTTGACCCGATAGACCGAGCCCTCTTCGCGCTCGATCCGCCGCGTCACCTCGAGCACGTCGGCATTGTTGAGCACCGCCGGGGCCGTCCGGTCGGAATTGTCGAGCACCAGCGTCACTTCGGCGCTGTTGCGCGCCGGCCGGTTGCCTGAACCCGAGAAGATGACGTCGTCCATCCCGGACGCCCGCATCGCCTTGTACGAGCTCTCGCCCATCACCCAGCGCAGCGCCTCGACCAGATTGGACTTGCCGCAGCCATTCGGCCCGACAACCCCGGTCAGGCCCGGTTCGAGGAACAGTTCGGTCGAATCCGAGAAGGATTTGAACCCGTGGAGCTTGAGACGCGAGAACTTCATGGACATCGGTCTGAGATAGCGAAGCGGCCCGCCGCGCGAAAGCGATGGGCCGCTCCAGACCACTGAACCTTGTGGAAATTGAGTCCTTGTCCCCAAGATATGGGGGCGAACGCCTCAGATCGTGCCGTTTTAGAGCAGCGGATCGATTTCCGCGCTCAACTGCTCCATGCTCTTCTCGCCGGTCAGCTGCTTGCCGTTGATGTAGAAGGTCGGCGTGCCTTCGAGGCCGAAATCGTTGAGCGCCTGGTTGCGCATCGAATCGATGCCCTCAAACAGCGGCTGGTTGGTCAGCGCTTCGGTGAACGCCGTCTCCGAGAAGCCGAGCTGGGTGGCGATGGTCTTGAGCGCCGTCAGCGGATCGGTGGCGGTGCCCCACTCCTGCTGCGTCTTGAAGAACGTCGCGATGACGTTCTCATAGGTTTCGATCGCCGCCTGCGACAGCCCGCTGGGGTTGCTCGGATCGGCCGGAGCCGCCGGCTCTGCGCTCACCTCGGAACTGGGCGCCGACGGATCGGTCGGCGCGGTGCCGCCATCGACGGATTTGGCGG
>JBKJTB010000210.1:0-8025 GCA_046594305.1 Devosia sp.
CTTGGCCCGTGTTATTATCCCCCTGTCGTCACCAACGACCGCGCGTACTGACGAGGTGCGGGTGGCGATGATGGGATGGCCGTGGTCGCACGGCCTGGGGTTCCTCGCGGGACTGCCGTGGCAGCGATGACCACGGCGCTCACCGCTGGTGCCCGACACACCCATCGCGGAGAAGCGCAGGGCGTCTCGCTCTGCAAACAATTCTCGGAGGCGTCCTGCGCTCTCCGTCCGTGGGCGCCTCTTTGTCCCACCGAAGCCGAACCCGAAGCCGTACGGCTGCCGGAAACTTCGTCGTGCCCAAAATTCCGAACCACTCCCCTCAACCCGCGTTACCATCCGCCATGGCAAAACCCTTCCTCGAGCGAAACCTTCGCATCGCCCCCATCGATGTCTTCATCGACCCGCCCGAGCCGCGGGCACGCGCCATCATCACCCACGGCCACGCCGGCCACGCCCGCTCCGGCCACGGCGCCGTGCTTGCCACCCCCGACACCATCGCCATCATGAAGACGCGCTACGGCGAGGACGCCGCCGGCCAGTGGGACCCGCTGCCGTTCGGCGAAAAGCGGAACATCGACGGCGTCACCATCTCGCTCCATCCCGCCGGCCACATCCTCGGCTCGGCCCAGGTGCTGCTCGAATATGCCGGCCAGCGCATCGTTGTCACCGGCGATTACAAGCGCCTCCCCGACCGCACCGCGCAGCCGTTCGAGCTCGTCGAATGCGACCTGCTCGTCACCGAAGCCACCTTCGGCCTCCCGGTGTTCCAGCACCCAAAACCCGGCGATGAAATCGCCCGCCTGCTCCGCTCCGTCGCCGCCTTCCCCGAACGCGCCCATGTCATCGGCTGCTACGCGCTGGGCAAGGCGCAGCGCGTCATCTCGCTCCTCCGCGAGTCGGGCTACGACGCGCCGATCTACCTTCACGGCGCCATGATCCGCCTATGCGACCTCTACATCGAACGCGGCATCCCACTCGGCGATCTCCGCCACTCGCTCGATGTGCCCAAGGCCGAACTCGCCGGCCAGATCGTCATCGCCCCACCGAGCGCCATCAAGGACCGCTGGTCGCGCCGCCTGCCGGACCCGGTCCTCGCCGTCGCCTCGGGCTGGATGAGCGTCAAGCAGCGTGCCCGTCAGTCCGGCGTCGAACTGCCGCTCGTCATCTCCGACCACGCCGACTGGAACGAACTACGGCAAACCATCACCGAGACCAAAGCCAGCACGATCTGGGTCACCCACGGCCGCGAGGACGCCCTCGTCTACTGGAGCCAGCAGCAGGGCCTCGCCGCCGAGCCGCTGCGGATCGAGGCCTACGAAGATGGCCCGGAGGACGGCGAATGAAGAAATTCGCCCAGCTCCTCGAACTCCTCGCCCTCACCCCGTCGCGCAACCGCAAGATCGAGGCGCTGACGCACTACTTCGCAACCACGCCCGACCCCGACCGCGGCTACGCCCTCGCCATTCTCACCAACGCACTGACCTTCAAGAACGTGAAGCCGGCGATCCTTCGCGATGTCGTCACCCGCGAGGTCGATCCGGTGCTGTTCGGCATGAGCTACGACTATGTCGGCGACCTCGGCGAAACCATCGCGCTGATCTGGTCGCATCACGGCGCGCAGGAAGACCTGCCTTCGCTCACGGAACTGATCGATCTGTTCAACACGACGAGCAAGTCGGAACTTCCCGCCCTCATCGCCTCGCTCCTCACCCGCGCCGCCATCAACGAGCGCTGGGCGCTGGTGAAGCTCGCGACCGGCGCCCTCCGCATCGGTCTCAGCGCCCGCCTCGCCAAGACCGCCCTCGCCAACATGGGCAGCAAGGACGTGCAAGACCTTGAGGAAATCTGGCACGGGATGACCATGCCCTACACGGAACTCTTCGCCTGGCTCGACGGCAAGGCCGACCGCCCTGACATCGATCACGCCTCGCGCTTCCACCCGCTGATGCTGTCGAACCCGATCGATGAGGAGAAGGATCTCGCAATCCTCAGCTCCGCCGACTTCTCCGCCGAGTGGAAATGGGACGGCATCCGCGTCCAGCTCATCCTCGGCAAAGGCAAGGTCTCGCTGTTCTCGCGTACCGGCGACGACATCGCCGCCGCCTTCCCCGACCTCACGGGCAACGTCTTCGGCGAGGCGGTGCTCGATGGCGAACTCCTCGTCGGCCACGACTTCGAGCCAGACCTGTTCAACGCCCTGCAGCAGCGTCTCAACCGCAAGGTTGCGACGCAGAAGCTGCAGGACGAGTTCCCCGCCTTCGTCCGCGTCTACGATATCCTGTTCGACGGCAAGGAAGATCTCCGCACGCTGCCCTGGACAGAACGCCGCCGGCACCTCGAAGCCTGGTTCAAGGCCAATCCGCAACCGCGTATGGACGTCTCGGAAGTCCTGAGCTTCAAGGACTGGCCCGACCTCGCCGAAATGCGCCGCCGCGGCGCCGCCGAGCACGGCCACGAGGGCGTGATGCTCAAGCTCAGGACCTCGCCCTATGTCCCCGGCCGTCCCAAGGGCCTGTGGTTCAAGTGGAAGCGCGATCCAAACGTCGTCGATGCCATCCTGATGAACGCCCAGCGCGGCCACGGCAAGCGATCGTCGTTCTACTCCGACTACACTTTCGGTGTCTGGAAGGGCAACGAGATCGTCCCGATCGGCAAGGCCTATTTCGGCTTCACCGACGAGGAGTTGAAGCAGCTCGACAAGTGGGTCCGCAACAACACCGTCGCCGCCTTCGGACCCGTCCGGGAAGTGCGCAAGGAGCTGGTCTTCGAAGTGGCCTTCGACTCGGCCCAGCAATCGACCCGCCACAAATCCGGCGTGGCGCTGCGGTTCCCCCGCATCAACCGCATCCGCTGGGACAAGCCGGCCGCCGAGGCTGCGACGCTCGACGATATGCAAATCTTTCTGGAGGCCATTTGATGTCGTCCCAATCCATCGAACGCAAGATCGCCGATCTCACCCGCCGCATGAACGAAGCAGCAAACGCCGAGGATTTCGAGCTCGCGGCGCGGCTTCGCAACGAGATCGACGACCTGAAGGGGCCGACCGTCCGCCAGCCGCCGCCTGGCCAGATGGGGCTCGGCACCCACGTGCCGGTGACCACGCCCCCCAAGGGCTGGAAGCGTCCCAAAAAGCCCAGTCCGATGACAACGAATGTCAAACGTGGCCGCTAAACTTCTTTGCCCGAACGCTGGAAACGTTCTCATAACCAATGCGACCGACAGTTCGCATTCGCCGGGCCTTTGCAGGTGGACCGGTGGCGGATTCTTCATAGTCTTGGGGCCCGATGGTGTGCGACGCGGTGTATTAGCGTCATGGGGTATTGAGGAAGGCTGTCCAGGATGGACGACCCGGGGAAACTCGAGGCGCGGGCGAGCGACTATGTCGTCATCGCCGCCGACGAGATCGATCACGCCGTGCTGGTCACCGACGCGACCGGCAGGGTCGTCTATGCCAATCGCACCTTCCACCGCATGTTCGGCTTTCATCGCGGCGACATGCAGGGCCGCAACGCCGCCGAGCTCCTTGCGTCCGAAGGTTTTGACGCCGGCACGATGGAACGCGTGCGCGGCGAAGTCGCCCAGCGCCGGACGTTCGAGGAAGAAGTCCCGGTCGTCACCAAGACCGGCGAAATCGTCTGGATGTCCACCGTCGTCAAGCCGCTCTACGACGATGACGGCGAACTCGCCCACTATCTGCTCGTCTTCTCCGACATCAACGACAGCAAGCAGATCCAGCGGCTGCAGCGCGACGCGCTCGAGGCCATTGCGCAAGATCGTCCGATCCGCGAGGTCATGGACCTCATCTGCCGCCGCGTCGAGCTCATGGCGCCCGACGTCGTGTGCTCCATCCTCGCCGTCGACGAGGAACGCCGCTTGCGCCCCCTCGCTGGGCCCTCGCTTCCGCAGCGCTTCAGTGCTGCGGTCGATGGGATATCGGTCGGCCCCAAGCAGGGTTCGTGCGGAACCGCCGCATGGCGCAATGAGCCGGTCCGCGTCGAGGACATCGAGACCGATCCCCTGTGGGACGAGTTCAAGGTCCTTGCCCTGCCGCTCGGCCTCTTTGCCTGCTGGTCGACCCCGATCAATCTGCGCGATGGCCGCGTCGGCGGCACTTTTGCGTTCTACTATCGGCAGAAGCGTGGCCCGAGCGTCTGGCACGAATACATCGTCCGCGCCTGCGTCAACCTTTGCGTGGTGGCGCTCGAGCGTGATGAGGCCAACGCCCGCATTGGCCGGCTCGCCTACTACGACAGCCTCACGGGTCTTCCCAATCGTGCCAAGCTGCGCGAACAGATGGAGGCGACATTCGATCACGTCGCCTCTCCGGGACCCGCGGCCCTCCTGTTCATCGACATCGACCATTTCACGGACGTCAACGACACCCTCGGCCACTCGGTCGGCGACAGCTTTCTCAAGGAGATCGCCAACCGCATCGTCGAGCAGGTGTGGGATATCGACATCGTTTGCCGGCATGGCGGCGATGAGTTCGTCGTCGTCCTCGATGGAGCGGATGGTCCGCGTGCGCAACTGGTGGCCGAAGCCCTGCTCGAGCGGATCAGCCAGCCGGTTCGCGTCGAAGGCGTCACTCTGCCCGCCTCTGCCAGCATCGGCATCAGCCTCTGCCCCGCCAACGGCACCGACAGCGCCACATTGCTGCGCAACGCCGACACCGCGATGTATCGCGCCAAGGGCGAAGGACGCAGCACCTTCCGCTTCTTCCATGCCGAGATGAACCGCATGGCCCAGGACCGCCTCCTGCTTGGTGCTCTCCTCCGCGACGCAGTGGCCGATGGTCAGGTCAGCCTCGCCTACCAGCCGCAGATCGATGCCACGACTGGCCTCGTCGCCGGCGTCGAGGCGCTCGCGCGCTGGACCCACCCCGCTCTCGGCGCCGTCCCTCCCAGCCGCTTCATCCCTCTTGCCGAAGATTTCGGTCTCATCGAAACCCTCGGCGAGAGCTGCCTTGCCGAAGGTTGCGCCCAGCTCCGCCGTTGGGACGAGGCGGGCTACGACGTGCCGCACATGGCGGTGAACATTTCGGCCATCCAGTTCCGCAATCCGGACTTCCCCGACACCGTCGCCAAGGCGCTGGCGACCAGCGAGCTGACGGCGAACCGCCTCACCGTCGAGGTGACCGAGAGCGTGATGATGGAGGCTTACCCGACGGCCGTCGATAACGCCCGGAAGCTGCGCGAGATGGGGGTGACAATCTCGATGGATGATTTCGGCACGGGCTATTCTTCGCTCAGCCACCTCGCCAAGCTCCCGGTTTCCGAGCTCAAGATCGACCGCAGCTTCATTGCCGATCTCGAGGAGAGCGAGGCGGTGCAGGCGATGGTGACGGCGGTCATTCGCATTGGCGAGACGCTGAAGCTGAGAGTGGTGGCAGAGGGCGTCGAGACCGTCGCGCAGCGGCGCTTCCTCGAAGCGCTCGGTTGCGACGTGCTGCAGGGCTTCCTCTTCGCCGAAGCCATGCCACCCCAAATGTTCGAGGAGTGGCTGGATCAGCATGCTAGCTCGCTTGCGCCAGCCGTTCGTTTGCGAGCTTCTTGATCTCGCGCAATTCGCCAATCGTGGTTTGCAGATCGGCCAGCTGCTGCTCGAGCATCAGCACCCGCTGATCGACCATGTCGACCAAAAGGTTGACCTGGGCGCGCTGCGTGCGATCGGCCTCGTAGAGGCTGAGGTATTCCGAGATATCGCGCAGCGAGAAGCCGAGGCGTTTGCCGCGCAGGATCAGGATCAGCCGCGCGCGGTCGCGGCGGCGGAAGACGCGGGTCGAGCCAACGCGTTCGGGCCGCAAGAGGCCCTTGGTCTCGTAGAAGCGGATGGCCCGCGTCGAGATACCGAACTCGCGGGCGAGGTCGGCGATCGCGAACAGATCGCGGTTTTCGCTCTCAGGCCGGTTCACTCTTTTTTCCCTTCATTGCCTTGTACTCGTCGCGCAACTCCTTCTTTGAGAGTTTGCCGATGAGCGTTTTGGGGAGCTGGTCCTTGAAGATGATCTCGCGCGGCATTTCAAGTTTGTTGAGACGCTCGGCGATGAAAGTCTTGAGCTCGGATTCGGTGACGGACTGGCCCGCCTTGAGCTTGACGAAGCCGACCGCCACCTCGCCACGATATTCGTCGGGCACGCCGATGACGTTGGCCTCATCGACCGCGGCGTGCGCGAGGAGCGCTTCCTCGATGGTGCGCGGATAGACGTTGAAGCCGGACGAGATGATGAGGTCCTTGATCCGGTCAACGAGGAACACGTAGCCGTCTTCGTCAACGAGGCCGACGTCGCCCGTACGCAACCAGCCGTCGATGAACGTGTCCCTGGTCGCTTCGGGATTGTCGTAGTAGCCGAGCATCACCTGCGGTCCCTTGACCTGCACCTCGCCGCGCTCGCCGATCTTGGCCACCTCATTGGATTCGATATCCATGAAGCGCACATCGGTGCCGGGAAGGGGCATGCCGATCGACAGCGGCTTCGAGGGAACACGCAGGGCCGCGCAGCAGACCACGGGTGAGGCTTCGGTGAGACCGTAGCCTTCGGCGAGGATGGCTTTTGAGACCCGCGCGAACTTGTCCCGCACTTCGCTTGGGAGGCCCGCGCCGCCCGAAACGACGACGTCGAGGCAGTCGAGAGCCTCGCGGTCGGTGCCGGTTACCTTGGCCAGTGCCTGGATCAAGGTCGGCACGGCGGGCAGGACGTTCGGACGGGTGCGCCGCAACAGATCGAGGAAGCCCTTGAGCTCGAAGCGAGGCATCATTACCACCTGCGTGCCGTTGCAGAGCGGCACGTTGAGGCAGACGGTCATCGCGAAGATGTGGAAGAAGGGCAGGATCGCGACGACCTTGCTGGGCGGATAGAACAGTCCACACCCCCAGGCGTCGATCTGGCTCATATTGGCGGCGATATTGCCGTGGCTGAGCATGGCGCCCTTGGGAAGGCCGGTGGTTCCGCCGGTGTATTGCTGCACCGCGACATCCTTGAGCGGATCGATCGAAACCGGCGCCGGCTTGTCGTTGCGCGCGATGAGATCGGCGTACCAGGTGCAAGCGCTGGCGGCAGACGATGCGCCGATCTTGGCGAGGTCCTTGCGCTTGGCGATCGAGTAGAGAATGCGCTTGAGGCCCGGCAGGACGGCAGGGAAATGGCAGACGATGATCTTTTTGACGTGGCCGGCTTTGACCAGCGCCTCGGCCTTTTCGAAGATCTGCTGCAGGTCGAGCGTCACAAGGACATCGGCGCCGGCGTTTGACGTGATGTGCGACAGCTCGTGGACGGTATAAAGCGGATTGCAGTTGACGACGATGCCGCCGGCCATCAGCACGCCGTAATAGGCGACCGCGTAGAACGGCGTATTGGGCAGCAGCAGCGCGACGCGGCTGCCCTTCTTGACGCCGTACTGGGTTTGCAGCGCTCCGGCGAAAGCGGTGATGGCCCTGCTGAGTTCGCCGAAAGTGGTTGTGCCGCCGAGGAAATCGAGCGCCACCCCGCTGGGGTTTTTGGCGCAGGCTGCCAGCACCTGCTGGTGCACCGGCGTGAGGTTGAGCTTGACGTCCCAGGCGATGCCTTCGGGGTAGTGGTCGATCCATGGTCGGGGATGCGTCGCGGCAGCGGTGTCCATGTGTGGTCCCTCCTCGGAGCGTTCGCCCTCTCCTCGAAAATAGAGCAGGGCTTTCCCTAAGCGTCAACCGCCTTACGCAACGGCAAGGCACGACAAGGTTTCCGGCAGCCTCGCGGCCTCGGGGTTTGGTCTTCGGTGGCCACGACTGGGCCACGGACGGAGAGCGCAGGACGCCTCCGAGAATTGTTTGCAGAGCGAGACGCCCTGCGCTCTGCCGCGACGGGTGTGTCGGGCACCAGCGGTGAGCGCCGTGGTCATTTCTGCCACGGCAGTCCCGCGAGGAACCCCAGGCCGCGCGACCGCAGCCCTCCCATCATCGCCACCCGCACCTCGTCAGTACGCGCGGTCGTTGGTGACGACAGGGGGATAATAACACGGGCCAAGGGGGACGTGGATAAGTTGGAGAAAT
>JBKJTB010000300.1:0-9408 GCA_046594305.1 Devosia sp.
GATCCGGCTTCGTTTACCGACGCCAACAACAAGGACCCGGCGCTGCGCGGACGGCCGATCCAGGGCATGCAGATACTGCTGCTGCGGCAGACTTGGAACCCGCTTTACTATGAGGGCGAGATCTACAATCCGGAGGATGGGAACATCTATTCGGGGTCGGTGGAGGTGCTCACCACCGACGTGATCCGGCTTAAGGGCTGCGTGCTGTATGTGCTGTGCCAGGAGCAGGATTGGTCACGGGTGCTGACCGATCCTGCCGCTGGTTTGCCGCTTAGATGAACGACAGCTTAACGCTGGTTGAATAGAACTTTGTGGCTTTCCTTGTCCGTGGCGGCGCTAACGTTCTGACTCTGGTCAAGGGTGATGGCGAGCGCCCGCTGTACGGCGGGACGATCGGTGACGCGCTGACGCCAGGCGGCGAAGGTGGGGAACTCGGCGAGGTCGATGCCGTGATTGTCCGAACCGCGCGACCAATCGAAGATCGCGATGTCGGCGATCGAGTACTCACCGGCGACGAACTGCTTCCCGAGCGCCACCTGTTTCTGCAGCTGGGTGTCGAGCACGCGGTAGAGGCGGTGGCTCTCGTCCTGGTAGCGCTTGATGGCGTAGGGGATCTTTTCGGGGGCGTAGCGCGAGAAGTGATTGTTCTGCCCGAGCATGGGGCCGAAGCCGCCGACCTGCCAGAACAGCCATTCGTCGATCTTGACCCGCTCGGCCCACGACTTGCCGTAGAAGCGCCCGAACTTCTCGGCCAGATATTTGAGGATCGCGCCCGACTCGAAGATCGAGATGGGCTTGCCCTCCGGCCCCTCGGGATCGACGATCGCCGGGATCTTGTTGTTGGGCGCAATCGCCAAAAATTCCGGCGTGAACTGGTCGCCCTTCGAGATGTTGACCGGGTGCACAGTGTAAGGCACGCCGAGCTCTTCGAGCATGATGGTGATCTTCCGGCCGTTGGGCGTGCCGGTGTAATACAGATCGATGGGCTTGGTCTGGCTGGTCATGAGCAATGCCTTCAAGGAAAGCGGCGCGTCATAGGGATAACGCGCCGCCAGGGAGGTCGTGGTCCTTGTATCGTCAAATGCCGATGGACGGCAATCACGATCCGGAGATGAAAATGCTCTAGGCGCGCCGGATGCGCATATGCGGTTCTCCGTCCGAGGTATGCGCCAGCGAAACGCCATTGACGTCCACCGTGGCGCGCACCCGCTGACGCTCGATCGGCCAGTCGAATTTGCTGACATTGACCGGCTTGTCGAACTTCACCGTCACTTCGTAGTGCCGCATGTCGGAGAGCAGTTGCATGCCGATCAGCATCCCGGCAAAGGGCCGTGACAGATAGGTGCCCTGTACGCGATGGCCCACCTGCAGCGGGATCACGACGCGCTCCGGCAAGGCCGCACTGGCGGTGTTCCAGTCGCGATAGCCGTGCTTTCTGGCGATTTCCTCAAGCGCCTGGCCGTGGCCCAGCAGGGTGCCGGCAAGCGTGCGCTCTTCGCGCAGCGCTTTGGCCTCGGATTTGAGGGTCTGGATCGAAATGGTGTCGAGCGAAAACGTCATGGGCCGGTCCTTCGTACCGAGGCATTCGTGCATGGGGTTCGCGTTGCCATGACCGCCTCGTGAAAGAGCGTCCATGTATTTGGGTCCGCGCGGATCGCGGGCTGGCTTCACCATCGGGTTTCCCCGGCGAACGGCAGGCGCCAGCAGCCGCGGCGTAGATGGAGTGCCGGGGCTCAATTGTCAATCGGGGGAGAGCCGTGCACTCTGCGCAGGCGCACTCGGGAGGAACAGGTGAATCACAGAACGCTAGTGGTGGCGATGAGCGTGCTGCTTATCTGCACTCCGGCCCTTGCCGACGTCGGGTGCGTCCAGACAGAACTCGTGAGGATCGGTCTCGATCCTGGCCCCGTCGATGGGCAACTCGGTCGAAAGACGCTCTCGGCAGCCAGGGCCTTTCAAGAAGGCGCTCCCTACCTGCAAGATCTGACGGTCGACACGTCCTACGATTGGTGCAAGGCCCTCAAAGAACAACCTGCGCTGGCGTCGTTCAACTCCAATCAGGGCCTTGGTGGCCTCGGGACTGTCTTCGATCCAGCGATGGACACAACACCCGTTCTTGGTCAAACGCCAGAGTATCAGGTTCCAAATTGGGTGAACAATCCGCGGTAACGGTCGTGTAGGCGATCCACGCTCCGTCACGCCAATCGCCACCGCTGATCGGGCCGATCACACAATTGCGTTTGCCTCCTGCAGGTGGGCGCGCTAGCCCGCTCGGGTGACCGAACTTCTGCTCCTCATCGCCGGGCTGCTCGGCGGCGCGATCAACACGCTGGCTGGCGGCGGCAGCTTCATCGTGTTCCCCGCATTGTTGGCCGTCGGTGTGCCGCCGGTGCTGGCGAATGCGTCCAACACCTATGCCGCCCTGCCCGGCTACGTCTCCGGCGCCATCGGGTTGCGGAAACAGATGATGGAGCAGAAGCATCTGTTCCTGCCTTACGGCATCGTCGCGGCGATCTTTGGCTATGTGGGCGCGGAGCTGCTGCTGCGGGTGTCCGACGCGCAGTTCTCGCTGGTCGTGCCGTGGCTGATGCTGTTCGCGGTGGTGCTGTTCATCTTCGGCGGCCGCATCAATGCGTTCGTCGCGTCACGCGCAGGCACCAGCCGCGGCGCGCGGGCGGCGGGCGCCATCGTGCTCTACGTGCTGCTCGCCGGCCTGTCGATCTATGGCGGCTTCTTCAACGCCGGCCTCGGCGTGCTGCTGCTGGCGTTCCTGACGCTGTCGGGGATCGCCAACATCCACGCGGCGAACGGGCTGAAGCTCTACATCTCGTCGGTCATCGCCTTCGTCGCGGTGATCCGCTTTGCCATCGCCGGGTCGATCGACTGGTACCACGGCTCGATCGCGCTGGTCGGCGTGACCACCGGCGCGTACGTGGCCGCACGGCTCGCGACACGGATCCCGACGGGGATCATCCGCGGGCTGGTGATTGTCTATGGGGTCGGGCTGACGGTGTATTTCTTCTGGAAGACGTACGCGGCATAGCTTGGCGTGGGCGGCAAGCCCCCACCCACCGGCTTCGCCGGTCCCCCCTCCCCGATGGGAGGGGTGGGCTCCACTCAAAGCGGCCTAGTCTGGCGTATCCCTCCCATCGGGGAGGGGGCACCACGCGTAGCGCGGTGGGTGGGGGCTAGCCACACGCACCTGACCTACTACTGAACCGGCCGTATCCACACCGTCGCATCGTGGAACGCCACTCCACCGAACGGTGGGACCTGATCCGAGCCGATCAACGTGTTGATGCCGTTGCCGTTGCGGTGGGAGCGGTTCGGATGCACGCCTTCTGCAATAAGCACGCCCGGCGGCAGCCCCTCGAAGATCTCGGCCGTCAGTTCGACGCTGCCGCGATGATTGCCGATGATGACCTTGGCGCCATCGGCAATCCCGTTGGCCGCAGCATCATCAGGCCGAATGAGCACCGTCGGTGTCGGCTGGCGCTTCTGCGATCCGGCGGTCTCGGTGAACGACGAATTGAGGAAGCTGCGGGACGGGCTGGTCGAGAGCCGGAACGGTACGGTGTCGCTGGTCTTCTCGTTGATGTCCCAATAGTCGACCAGTTTCGGCACCGCCGCCGGATCGATGGTCCACAGATAGCCCTTGCGCCTCGCGATCTCGTCCCACGCCGGGCGGAAGCGGAATTTGCCGTCGGCGAAGCTGAAGCCGTCCGAGAAGCGCGCCTTCTTGTCGGGCGTGTCGAGCTCGATGAAGCCGATCTTTTCGATCTCGTCGAGATCGCCATAGTCGGAACGCCGCAGGGTTTCGGCGACCATCTGCCGGTCAGTCATCCCAAGGGATTCGTCGGCAACCCCGAGCCGCCGCAGCAGTTCGTTGACGACCTCGAAATTGGAACGGCATTCGCCGGGCGCCTCGACCAGTTTTGGACCGATCAACAGGCGCGTGTGGCCGCCGCGGCGATAGTAGTCGTTGTGCTCGAGGAACATCGTCGCCGGCAGCACGATGTCGGCCATCTGCGCCGTCTCGGTCATGAACTGCTCGTGGACCACCGTGAACAGGTCGTCGCGCGCAAACCCGGCGCGCACCAGCCCCTGCTCCGGCGCGACGTTGACGGGGTTGGTGTTCTGGATGAACAGCGCCTTGACCGGCGTCGGTCCCTTCAGCGCCTTGCTGTCGCCGGTCAGCACCTTGCCGATTTCGGACATGTCGAGCTCGCGCCCTGCCTTGCCCATCTTGCTGCCCTCGATCAGCGATTTGTCGAGATGCCAGCCGCCCGAATTGGAATGGAACGCTCCCCCTGCCCGATGCTGCCACGCGCCGGTGACCGCAGGGATGCAGAGTGCGGCATGCATATTGGTCGAGCCGTTGCGCTGGCGCGTAAAACCGTACCCAAGGCGGAAGTAGGTCTTGGGCGTGGTGCCGACCAGATGCGCGAAGGCTTCGATCTGGGCGATGGGAACGCCGCAGATCGCAGATGCCCATTCCGGTGTCCGTGACAGGATGTGCGCTTCGACCTCGGCATCGAAGTCGGTCATCCGCGCGAGATAGGCGCGATCCGCGAGACCGTCGCGCAGCAGCACATGCATCACGCCCAGCGCGAAGGCACCATCGGACCCCGGCCGCAGCAGGATCGGCATATCCGCCTGCTCCATCGTGCCATTCATGTAGATGTCGACGGCGACGATTTTTGCGCCGCGTTCCTTCCGCGCGCGCATCGCGTGCGTCATCACGTTGACCTGGGTGTTGACCGCATTGGTGCCCCAGATCACGACGCAGTCGGCTTCCGCCATCAGCTCGGGGTTGGGTCCGGCGAGCAGGCCCGTGCCCGCGAGATAACCCGGCCAGGCGGCGCCGGTGCAGATCGTGTCGTACTGGTCGGAATAGCCGCGTGCGGTGCGCAGCCGGTTGATGCCGTCGCGGTGCACGTGGCCCATCGTGCCCGCGTAGAAATAGGGCCAGATCGCCTCGGGACCGTGTTCGGCCTCAATGGCTTCCCACTTCGCGACGATCTCGTCGAACGCCTCGTCCCACGAAATCTGCTGCCAGCGCCCCTCGCCTTTCTTGCCGATGCGCCGCAGCGGATGGGTCAGCCGGTCCGGGTGATGGATGCGCTCGGCATAGCGCGCGACCTTCTCGCAGATGACGCCCGCCGTGTAGGGATCGTCCTTGGCGCCGCGAACGCGGCCGATCGTGTGCGCGTCGACGATCTCGACGTCGAGGGCACAGGTCGACGGACAGTCGTGCGGGCAGACCGAACGGGCGACGCGGGCAACAACGGGCTTGTTCATGCGCGCAATCTAGTTGCGCCGCGCCCCGCTGTCAGCAGGGCGGCCCATTCATTGCGCTGATCGCAGCGATCACTCGGCGCCGATTTTGGCGAGTTCGGACTGGAACAGCCGCAGCGACAGGAAGATCGCAAAGGAGAAGGAGACGATCCCCATGATGTTCTTGACGGGAAGAGCGTCGAAGAACGGGATCTGCTTGGCGATGAGGAGGACGAGAAGAAGCGCGAGGACTGAGGCGACTTCGGGCACGCGAACGGGCATGGTTTGCTTTCCAACAAACCGCTCTGGCCGACGCTCTGCCATTGCGAGGGGTTGCTCCTGGGTGCGCCGAGAAAACTCCGCGCCCGCATATGCTTATGCGATCGCCTAAAAGGTTCCATTAATTTCTGGGGGACGTGCAAAAATGTCGCGGCGCCGTGGCAGCGCCGCAACTATCCGGTTGCGTTTCGGACCTAGGAGAAGGCCTTGAGGCCGACAATGCCGGCGACGATCAGCACAATGCAGCCGATCCTGAGCGCCGTGGCCGGCTCCTGGAACAGAATCATGCCGAGGACCGCCGCACCAACCGTGCCGATGCCGGTCCAGACGGCGTAGCCGGTGCCGACCGGCATTTCACGCAGCGCCAGGCCCAGCAGCGCGACGCTGGCGATCATGGCGACGATGGTGATGAACGAGGGGCCGAGGCGGGTGAAGCCTTCGGTGTATTTCAACCCGATCGCCCAGACGATTTCGAGCAGTCCGGCGATCACGAGATAGACCCAAGCCATTGGGATTTCTCCTGTTTGGCGGGCCGTCCCGTCGGAATTGGTGAGGCGCAGGGTCGTCCCCGCGCCAAAGATTTAGCCTACCAGCCGAGTTGCGTCGAGTGGCGGAACTTGCCGCGATCGATCTCGCGCTGGCGCATCTCGAGGTCCACCCGGGAGGTGGCGCCGTTGAGATAGTCCAACTCGACTTCAGCCCTTGAGCGGCTGCGGAGGGCAGACTTGAGGTTTTGCATAAGACCCATGATTTGGCTCTCCTTTCACGCCCCAAAGATGGGCGCGCAACAACGTCCCGGCAACCGCCGGGCGCGCATGTCAGCCATGCCCCAAGGATTCAGCCTTTGTTCAGCCGGAGCGCTTCCAGGAAAGGTGGTCCCGGCTTTCCGGTTCGGAAGCGCGACCAACAAGAAACTGGAGCGCATGGCCGTCCCTGACGGCTATGCGATCTAGTGCCGCCGGAGTTTTGCCGCCTCGCGCTCCAGCGCGTCGCGGTCGTTGCCGATGCGCTCGATCATGTCGCGGACCTCGTTAGGAGTCATGCCATGGCGGCGGGCAAATGCCGACACCTCGTATTCCTCCTCGCCGGCCACGCGGACGCGATCCTGACCGCCCACAAATGTCTTCTCGTCGGCCATTTTGGCCTCCTTGAGATGGATTGATGCAGGCAAAACGACAGGCAACTCCAACGGTTCCCGTGCCCATCAGCCGCAGTGATCGCAGCGTGCGCCAACATTCATTGGCAATGGCGGAACCCTTCGGCTAGGGGCGAACCCAGGGGGATCTCACATGGCTCAGTCGACGCAGCGCCTGCCGGTCACGGTGCCCATCGCGTTGAGCCTGTTTTTCACGGGCATCACCTACGCATCGACGCTCAACTACGGCGCCATCGTCGGGATCGACACGCTGGGCATTCCCAACGGCCTCTATTCGGTGCTGTTGATGGCCTTCTCGCTGACCAGCGCGGCGGCCTCGGTGGCGCTGGGATACATCTCGGACAGAGTGTCCGACCGGCGCATCCTCGTCATCGGCACGGCGCTGATGGGCGCGCTCGCCTTCGGCATCATCTTCGCGTTCCGTAGCCAGGTCGCCTTCATCATCGCGATCTGCGTGATCATGCCCTTCGGCGGTGCGCTGTTCTCGCAGTCGTTCTCCTACTCGCGCAGCTACTACAATGCGCGGCATCCCGATCGCGCCGAGTTCATGGTCTCGATCCTGAGGACCATCTTCAGCGTCGCCTGGGTGATCGTGCCGCCGATCGTCGGCTGGTTCGCTGCGACAACGAGCGTGTTCAACACCTATGGCGTTGCCGCCATCGCCTATCTCGTCGTTGCTGCGATCTTTGCCGTCCTGCTGCGCAATCCGGACGCCAAGATCGGCACCGCCCCGGCGAAGTCCGGTCAGCCTGCCGTGCCGCTCGTCAAGGCGCGCATCGAGCCGGCGATCCTGGGCGGCATCATCGGCGTCATGCTGATCTTTACCGCGGTGTCGATCCGGACGATCACGATCCCCCTGCTCATCACGTCGACGCTCAAGGGAAGCTATGCGGACCTCGGCGTTTTCGCAGCCGTCGCGGCTGCGCTCGAGCTGCCGTTCATGGTGGCCTGGGGCTATGCCCTGCGCCGGATCAGCAAGCACGCGATGATCATCTGTGGCGCGCTGCTCTATGCCGTCTACCTCGTCCTCATGAGCCGGGCGACGTCGGTGACCGAGATGCTCTGGCTGCAGCTTCTCAACGGGCCGGCGCACGGGGCGCTGATGACCATTCCGATCAGCTATCTGCAGGACGCCATCAAGGGCCGCGTCGGCCTGTCGACGTCGCTGCTCGACGTCTCCAATGTCGTGGCGAGTCTTGCGACGGCAGCGCTGTTCGGAGCCCTCACGGCATCCGTGCAGAACTATCCGCTGCTTCTCATGGTCGCCGCGGGCCTGTCGGCCGGCGGCGCCGTCACGCTGTTGGTCGCGCACTGGCTGCTCGCGCCGCCGGTGGCTGCTACAGTTCGCTGAAGGGCACGCCGCCGCGGGATTTGCTGTCCTTTGGCGACTCGACGATCTGCACCACGACACGCTCGGGCGGCACGTTGAAGTGCTTCACCACGGCGTCGGTGATGTCTTTCATCAGGGCCTTCTTGACCGCCGGCGTGCGGCCCTCGACGACGTGGACCAGAATCTCGGGCATTATTTCTTCGCCGGACCGCGCTTGATCGGCGCCGAGACCTTCGCGGCAGCCTTCTTGGCCGGCGCCTTCTTCACCGCGGCCTTCTGGCCCATGGCCGGGATCGGTACGCCTGCCGCCTGCGCCATGCGGATCTCGTGCACCGACGTGCCCATGTGGCCCCAGTTCTTGTTCTCGACCTCTTCGATCACCACGAACGTGTACTCGGGCTTCTTGTTGAGGACACGAACCAGCATCTCGGTCGTCTCCTTGTAGAGCTGGAGCTTCTGTTCGTAGGTGGCACCGTCGGTGATCTCGATACGGACGTAAGGCATTGCTTCCCCCCTTTTGGTGGGCGCACATTTCACCGGGGACGAGCGGAAGTCCAGCGCGTGGCGCTATTTGTCGACGGGCTTTTGTTGCTCGGCCCAAAGCTCGCTGAGCGACATGCCCTTGCGGCCCCAGTTGTCGGTGTCGACCTCGTCGATGACGACGAAGATGTATTCGGGATTGCGGCCCAGTTCCTTCACCAGCACCTCGGTCATCCCCTTGATGACCGCGCGCTTCTGTTCGACGCTGGCAATCCCCTTGGCGATCTCGACCTTGACGTAGGGCATGCGGCGCTCCCCGAAATGAAAAGGCCGGCATCGCTGCCGGCCTTTGAACTTTAGCCGACGATCTCGGCGTCGGTGAAGAAGAATTTGATCTCCTGCGCCGCCGTCTCCAGAGCGTCGGAGCCGTGCACCGAGTTCTCGCCCATGTTCAGCGCGAACTCCTTGCGGATCGAGCCCGGCGCCGCGTTGGCCGGGTTGGTGGCGCCCATCACTTCGCGGTTCTTGAGGATGGCGTTCTCGCCCTCGAGCACCTGGACGACGACGGGGGCAGCGATCATCTGCTCGACCAGTTCGCCGTAGAACGGCCGCTCCTTGTGGACGGCGTAGAAACCCTCGGCCTGGGCGCGGGTCATGTGGATGCGCTTGCTCGCCACCACGCGCAGTCCGGCGTCCTCGAACTTGGCGATGATCTTGCCGGTGAGGTTACGGCGGGTCGCGTCGGGCTTGATGATCGAGAAGGTACGCTCGAGAGCCATGGGAAATGTCCTGAAACTGGCGGAAAAGGTGGGGGCTTTTAGCGAAAGCACGTGACAGAGGCAAGATGGGCGCGGAAGCCCCCACCCACCACGCTACGCGTGGTCCC
>JBKJTB010000047.1:0-6825 GCA_046594305.1 Devosia sp.
AGCCGCGACGAAGCGAGGAGCCGCGTCGAGGAACTGCGCGCGCGTATTGAAACAAAGCCACTCTGAACCGAGGAATTGAGACGATTATGGAAAGTGAAAAGACCGTCATGCTGCGAGAGATCGCGCTTCAGCCCGCGTTCGTGAAGGCCAACATCGACAGCATGCTCACGCACATGCGCACCGTCGTTGCAGATCGCGATCCGGGCACGCTGGCGAACGGCTTCATGATCGGCTGTGGCGACAGTTACTGCGCGGCCCTGGCGGCACGTCAGTTCATGATGCGGGCGACCGGGCGGCCGGTCGAGCCTGTGGAAGCGCTTGAATTCTCACGCTACCTCGTCGGCGATCTGCCGCAGAATTCTTTCGTGTTCGGCGTGTCCAATTCGGGCACCGTCTCGCGCACCATCGAAGGCGTAAGGCTGGCGCGCGAACGCGGCGCTTGGACCTTTGCGGTGACTGTCGCGGCCGACAACAAACTGGCGCTTACCGCCGAGACACTGATCAAGGTCAACGCGACGCCCAACATCAAGGAACTCCCCGACGGTACCCGGGTGGTGACGCCAGGCTCGATCACCTACACCGCGTCGACCCTTGGACTGTTCGTGGCTGCGATCGCCATCGGCGAGCGCCTCGGTCATCTCGACGTAGCGAAATCGGCCCAATTGGTCGCCGACCTCCACACCGCGGCCGACGCCATGGCCGCGTCCGACGCGCCGACCCTGGCGCTGGCAACCAGCATCGCCGACCGCTTCACTCCCGACCGCAAGACAGTGATCCTCGGCGCTGGACCGAACTACGCCACCGCCTATTTCGGCATGGCCAAGTGGTTCGAGAGCCTCACCCGGCCGGCCCACATGTCGCAGCTCGAGGAGTGGGCGCACGAGCACTACTTCATGACCGACGAGATGACAGACACGTTCATCATCCTTCCGCCCGGGCCAGGCCGGGAGCGTGGCCTTGAGCAGGCGCGTGCCGCCCGCGAAATGGGCTCAAAGGTTATCATCATCGGGGACGAAACCGACACCGAAGCCCAAGCGGCCTCCGACATCTTCTTCCCTATGCCGACCGGCATTCCGGAATCGGTCACGCCGTTCGTCTACAAGCTGCCGTTCGAATATCTGTCCTGCGAAATTTCGCGGGTGCAGGGCATCGCCTTCCTTGGCTTCGACAACAAGCATCGGCAGGAGGTCAATTTCCGGCAGATATTCAATTCGGCAGAAACCAAATCCGCCCAGAAGCAGTCCGTCTGATGAGCGAGCTTCTCTCTCTCATCGGGCAGAAGCGCAAGCCGGTGATCGGCATGGTGCAACTTCCGGCCCTCGCGACCGGGGCGCACTATGCCGGCGGCGGCATCGATAGGGTGATGGGCGTCGCCCTCGACGAGGCGAAAATCCTCGCCGAGAATGGCGTCGACGCTTTGATGATCCAAAACCTCGGCGACATCCCAACCGCGATGCATGCCACGAGCACGCAGGTCGCATGGATGACCCGCGTCACCGCAGAGGTGACGCGCCAGTTTGGCAAGCCTGTTGGCCTCAACCTGCTCGAGAACGATGCAGAGGCGATGTTCGCGATTGCGTCAGCCACCCGAGCCGACTTCGTACGGATCAAGATCTTCGTCGGCGCGATGATGACCCCGTTCGGACTGGAGACCGCGCAGGCTCATGCCGCAATAAAGGCGCGCACCAGCTGGAATGCTGAGAAGACCGCTATCCTCGCCGACGTGCACGATCGCACCGGCACCCCCGTCGCGACCGGCGGCTTCGTCGAGGACGTTGAGTTCGCGGTCCGCCTCGGGGGGGCCGACGGCCTTGTGATCACCGGCAAGAGCTATCCGGAAACCCTCAAGATGGTCAGCGCGGCGCGGGCAAAATACGCCGCGGTGCCGATCCTAGTCGGGGGCGGCGTCACCGCGGAGAATTTCGGCGAAGTCACCGCCACGGCGGACGGCGCCATAGTTAGCACGTCGATGAAGGGGACTGGCAGTGCGGTCGGCACCTTCGTCGCGGAAAAGGTCAGAGAATTCATGGCGTCCGCGGACAAAGCACGCGCCGTCTGAATGAAGAGAAGTGGGCAAAGCCGCCGGGAAGAGCGCCGCCCGCGCAACACTGCAGAAGAAGGGTGTCAACATGTCTAGGTTTGGTCTCAAGCACAGTCTAGCCGCGCTATCGGTAGTTCTACTGGCGGTCTCCGCTCCCGCCTTTGCGGGGCCCAAGGTGGCGATGGTCACGTCCGAGTCGGGCCTCGGCGACAAGTCGTTCAACGACATGATGGTCGAAGGTATGGAGAAGGCGAAAGCCGATCTCGGCGCCGAGTACGTCGTGATCCAGCCACGTTCGGTCTCCGACTTCCAGTCCAGTCTGGCACGCGCCGCCGGCCAGGGTTTTGATATCATCATCGGCTCATCATTCGACATGATCGGCCCGATGCAGGAAGTCGCCAAGGCGTTCCCAGACCAGAAGTTCGGCCTCGTCGACGTCGGTCCCGACTCGCTCGGCCCGAATGTCGTCTCGACAGTGACCAAGGACTGGGAGGGTTCGTTCCTCGTCGGCTACATTGCCGCCAAGTCCACGAAGACCGGCACCATCGGCTTCGTCGGCGGCAAGGACATCCCGATCATCCACCGCTTCTTTATCGGCTACTACTACGGGGCGAAGATGGCCAATCCCGCCGTCAACGTACTCGAAAGCTACACCGGCTCATTCAACGATCCTGCCGGCGGCAAGGAATACACGCTGGCGCTGATCAACCAGGGTTCCGACATCAACTTCGCGGTCGCCGGCGCCACCAGTGCGGGCGTCATCGACGCCGCCAAGAGCACCAACACCTTCGCTATCGGTGTCGACAGCAACCAGAACTACATGGCCCCGGGCAACGTGATCACCTCGATGGTCAAGCGTGTTGATACCCAGGCCTATGACATGATTAAGGCGGTTGCCGAAGGCACCTACGAGGGTGGCAAGGTGTCCTACTATGGGCTTGCCGAGGACGGTGTTTCGGCTGCCATGGACGAGTTCAACGCTGGCCTGATCGCCGACTCCGTGCTCGCGGAAGTCGACGTGCTCAAGGCCAAGCTACTCTCCGGCGAGATTGTGGTTCCGAACTACTTTGAGCTCGAGGCCGGCCAGAAGGAAATGGGCACCCCGCCGATTGCAACCCCGCCGTCGGTGATGAACGCCAAGACCCTGGCCAAGTAAGACAGATCGACCAATGGCCGCGGCGCTCCTGCCGCGGCCATTGATATTAGGAAAGGCTGCCGTGATGCAGGGTGACGCGCCTACCGTCGTCAGCATGCGTAACATCATCAAGCGCTTCGGTTCGTTAACAGCGGTAGCCGACGCCATGTTCGAGGTGAAACGCGGTGAAATCCACGCCCTCGTCGGCGAGAACGGCGCCGGCAAGTCGACTCTGATGAACATCCTCTACGGTCTTCTGCCACGCACCGAGGGGGAGATCGTCGTCCACGGCAAGCCCGTCGCCTTTGGCAATCCCAAGGACGCAATCGCCTCCGGCATCGGCATGGTCCACCAGCACTTCAAGCTGGCGCCGTCCTTCACCGTAGCTGAAAACATCATTCTAGGCTCCGAGCCTCTGCGGGGATTCGGCCGCATCGATACCGCCAAGGCCGAGCGCGACACCAAGGAACTGAGCGAACGCTTCGGGCTCAACCTCGATCCCCGCGCCGTTATCAACACCCTCACCGTGGGCCTCCGGCAGCGCGTCGAGATCCTCAAGGCGCTGTATCGCGACGCGGAAATCCTGATCCTCGACGAGCCCACCGCCGTGCTGACGCCGCAGGAGACGCGCGAACTGTTCGCGACCATGCGCTCGCTCGCAGAAAACGGGCACTCGATCATCTTCATCACCCACAAGCTCCGCGAAGTGCTGGCCGTTTCCGACCGCATCTCGGTTATGCGCCAGGGCCGCATCGTCGCAACCCTCGACAACAAGGATGTGACGGCCCAGCAGCTCGCCGGCCTGATGGTCGGCCGCTCGGTCCTGCTTCGCGTCGCTAAGGGGAAGGCGAACCCGACTGACGAAGTCCTTCTCGGGGTACGCGGCCTCACGGCGCTGGGCGAGCGCGGCGAAATCGCCGTCCACGACATGACCTTCGGCGTCCGGGCTGGCGAGATCGTCGGCCTCGCCGGAGTTCAGGGCAATGGTCAGGACGAACTGGTCGAGTGCATCGCCGGACTTCGGCGCGCCGTTAGCGGCGGTATCACCATATGCGGAAAGCCCCTCGGCAACAGCCCGCGTGCCAACCGCGAGGCCGGCCTTGCCTATATCCCCGCGGATCGCGGTGGGGTCGGCCTGTCGCTCGAGAGCAGCATCTGGGAAAACCTCACGGTTGGCCACCTCGAGGAGTTCAGCCGCGGGCCGTTCTTCGCCCGCCGCAGCGCTCGCCAGCGCGCCTTCGACCTGATCCGCAATTTCGACGTGCGCGGCGCCGATCTCGATAAGGTCGCCCGCTCGCTCTCGGGCGGCAACCAGCAGAAGGTGCAGGTCGCCCGCGAACTGACCCGCGATGCCCCCCTGATCATCGCCGAGCAGCCGTCGCAGGGCGTCGACATCGGCGCCATCGAGGCGATCCACCGCACCCTGGTCGACATGCGCGACGCGGGCAGGGCGGTGTTCGTGATCTCAGCCGATCTCGACGAGATCTTCGCACTCGCTGACCGGATCCTCGTCATCTATCGCGGTCGGATCGTTGCCGACCTTGCGGTCGATGCCACCAATTCCGAGGAGGTCGGCCGTTACATGGGCGGCCTCGAAGGCGAACATGGCAGTGCCTATGCCGCCGAGCAACCAGGCGTTGAACATGTCCATTGAATCGAGACCAATGCCGCCGTGGTCGTTGTCCCTCGTGGTGATCTTTCGCCCCGTGGTCCACTCAGTCGTTGCGCTCGTGATCGCGACCGCGGTCGGCGCGCTGCTGGTCCTCGCCCTCGGCGAAAACCCGATCGAGGTCTACCGGCTGCTGATCACCGGCAGCGTCGTCGGCATCCCCAACCTGCTGGTGACGCTGCAAATGATGACGCCGCTGATCTTCACCGGTCTTGCGGTCTCGATCTCGTTCCGCGCCGGCCTGTGGAACATCGGCGCCGAAGGCCAGATGGTCGTCGGGGCGCTGTTCGCGGGCTTCGTCGGATATGCCTTTCCGCTGCCCGGGTTCCTGCACCTGCCGCTATCGATCCTCGCGGGCTTTGTGGGGGGCGGACTGTGGGCCGCGATCCCCGCCTTCCTAAGGGTCAAGCTCAACGTCAACGAGCTGGTCGTCTGCCTGATGCTCAACCCGATCGCCCTCTTGCTGACGGGCTTCTTCGCGACCCACGTGCTGAAGGCGCCCGGCCCGACCAACAAGCTGCCCGACGTGCTCGAAACCGCGGTGCTGCCGACCTTCTCGTTCTACTCCCAGGTCAACGCTGGCATCTTCCTCGCGGTCGCCTGCTGCATCCTCTTTGCGATCATCAATGCCCGCACCGTGCGAGGCTTCGAGTGGAAGATCATGGGGCTCAATCCCCGCTTCGCCTACTACGGCGGGATCAACGTGCCCAAGCGCGCCTTCTGGGTCATGGTGCTCTCGGGCGGCATTGCCGGGCTCGCGGGGGCCGAACAGGCGCTCGGCCAGTACGGCGCCTTTTACGACAATTTCTCGCCCGGCTATGGTTTCGACGGCATCGCCGTTGGCATGCTGGCGAATTTCAACCCGATCGGCGTGCTGTTTGCCGCCTTCCTGTTCGGCGCGCTCAACTCGGGCAGCGGCGTCCTGCAGATGATGACCGGGCTCAGCAAGTACCTCGTCCAGGTGCTGCAGTTCATCACGGTGCTGGTGCTCGCCGCCCAGTTCTCGTGGGGCTGGCTCAAGGCCCGGCGCCTCGCCGAGGCGTCCAAGCCTTCCCAGCGCGCCGAGGCCAGCCTCGCCACCCCAGCCGCATCAAAGGAGACGTGAGATGGATCTCGATATTCTCAACTCGGCCGTCCGCATTTCGACACCGCTCGTCTTTGCGGCAATGGGGGGGCTGCTGACCTACCAGGCCGGCATGCTCAACATCGCGCTCGACGGCTTCATGATCGTCGCGGCGTTCGCCGGGATCGCCACCGCCTACTACACCGGCAGCCTGCCGCTCGCGATCCTCGGGGCGATTGCCGCGTCGGTCCTGCTCGCGGCGTTGATGGCGCAGTTCAACCTGAAATTCCGCGCGCACATCTTCATCGCGGGCACCGCTGTCGTCTTCCTCGCCTACGGCCTTACCGCACTGCTCCTGCGCGGCGTGCTCGGTCAGGACGGCGTTTTCACCTCCGACAAGATCCCGACCTTTCCGGTAATCAACATTCCGGTCATCGAAGATATTCCGGTGCTCGGCGAACTGCTGAGCGGCCACACCCTGCTTGTTTACGTCGCCTACCTTTCAGTGCCGGTAGTCGCCTGGTGCCTCTACCGCACGAAGTGGGGCCTTCGCCTGCGCGTGGTTGGCGAGGCCCCCGACGCCGCCGCGGCCGCCGGCATCAATGTCGATCGGGTGAAGTTCCAGGCGATGCTCCTGTCGGGACTGTTCTGCGCCTTCGCCGGCGCCTACCTCTCGCTCGCCTACGTTTCGCTGTTTGCGCGCCAGATGACCAATGAACGCGGCCTCATCGCTCTCGCGGCGATCTTTTTTGCCCGCGGCAATCCCTACCTCACGGCGCTGGTGGCACTGCTCTTCGGCACCGCGACGGCCCTCTCGGTCACCCTGCCGCAGATGACCGGACTCGCGCCGCAATTGCTCCAGCTCATCCCCTACGTGGTGACGGTGCTCGCACTGGTTCTCGTCGGCTGGCGGATCA
>JBKJTB010000240.1:0-4457 GCA_046594305.1 Devosia sp.
CTCGTTGAGGTGGCGCCGGGTCAGGCCGGCGCGGATCAGCTTGGTGCGTTCAACGGAAGACTGATGGGTGGTGGAGAGCGTGTCGGTCATGATTATTCGTACTGGTCCCGGAAGCGACGGACGATGTAGAGCGCGAAGACGTTGAGGCAGAGCGTGATCACGAAGAGCGTCAGGCCCAGCGCGAAGCCAACCAGGGATTGGGGACCGGCGAAGTCGGTATCGCCGGTGAGCTGGTTGACGATGGAGACGGTGATGGTCGCCACGGGCTCGAAGGGATTGCCGCGGAGGACCGGGCTATTGCCGGCCGCGAGCACCACAATCATTGTTTCGCCCACGGCGCGGCTGACGGCCAGAAGGAAGGCGCCGACAATGCCGGGCAGGGCGGCGGGCAGCAGCACGCTGCGGATGGTTTCGGACTTGGTGGCGCCCAAGCCATAGGCGCCGTCGCGCAGGGTGCGGGGCACCTGGTTGAGAATGTCATCGGAGAGCGAGGACACGAAGGGGATGATCATGATGCCCATGACGACGCCCGCGGTCAGCGCGCTCGTCGCATTGATGTTGAGCCCGACCGTGGCGCCCATGTCGCGGAGGAACGGGCCGACGGTGACCAGCGCGAAGAAGCCGTAGACGATCGTCGGGATGCCCGCGAGAATCTCGATGATGGGCTTGGCGACAGCGCGAAGCTGCCGCGGCGCGTACTGGCTGAGATAGATGGCCGCCATCAGGCCGACGGGGATCGCCACGCACATGGCGATCGCGGTGATCATCAGCGTGCCAACCAGCAGCGGCAGTAGGCCGTACTTGCCGTAGTCCCCGGCGGCGCCCGCATTGTTGGGCGCCCAGACGGTCCCGAAAAAGAAGTCCAGCGGGTTGATGAAGGTGAAGAAGCGGATCGATTCCGTCAGCAGGGACGCGACGATGCCCACGGTGGTGAGGATCGCCACAGCCGAACAGGCGAACAGCAGGAAGCCGACGACGCGCTCCACGGTATTTCGGGCGCGATGCCGGGCCGTAATGCGGCTCCGCGCGTAAAACAGCGCGCCGAGCCCGGCGATGGCGGCGGCAGCAACGACAGCGAGAAAGGTGATGAACTGGAAGGAACGCAGCGCGTCGCCGGCGGCCTGCTCGTAGGGCTGCAATTCGCCGACTACACCATAGCCGGAGGCCAGCGCACGGATGCGCGCCACCACGGCGTTGAAGGCGTTATTGTCGAGACCGGAGAGAATTTCGGCGGGGATCAGCCCGCGGATGTAGTTGAGCGTGATGCCGCCGCCGAACACGCCCCACAGCAGCAGGATCAGCAGCGCCGGAACGATGGTCCAGACCGCGACGTAGGTGGCGTGATATTGCGGGCGGGAATGAACTTTCGGGCCGTCGGCGGTTGCCAGGGCCCCGCCGCGCGCCCAGCCGGTCTGGTAGGCGAGACCGAGGAGCACCAGGAGAAGTGCGGCGATGATCAGCGAGTTCATTCGAGTACGCGCCCCCGCGGAGAAATGAGGTGGCCGCGCCCGAGAGCGCGGCCGATAGTTCGGCTTACTTGCCGGCTTCGAAGTCGGCGAGTTCGGCAGCGGTCTTGTCGGCCGGCTGCGGGATCAGGCCGGCGGCTTCGAGCGTGCCGCCCTCACCCGAGATCGCCTCGGAGAGGAAGAACTGGACGTACTCGTTGATGCCCGGGACGACGCCGATGTGCTGGCCCTTGACGTAGAAGAACAGCGGACGCGAGACCGGGTATTCGCCGGAGGCGACGGTCGCCTTGGACGGCACGATGCCGCCGACCGAAGCAACCTTGAGCGTGTCGGTGTTGGACTCATAGAAGGAGAGGCCGAAGACGCCGACGGTGTTGGCGTCGGACTTGAGGCGCGCCAGCGTCTCGGTGTAGTCGCCGGAGATCTCGACCACGACGTCCTGACGGTAGGTGGTCAGCGCGGCGGTCTTTTCTTCGGGCGTCAGGGTCTCGGGCAGACCGGCTTCTTCGGCGCCGGCGGTCACGACCTTCTCCTGGAACACTTCACGCGTGCCGTGATTGGACGCCGGCACGGCGAGGGCGATCGGCAGGTCGGGAAGCGACGCGTCGATTTCCTTCCAGGTCTTGTAGGGGTTGGGCACCAGGGCGCCGTCGACGACGACGTTGGCGGCGATGGCCTTGTAGACCTGCAGCGGCGTCAGGGCGAAGTCGGGGCCCGCGGCGGCCGAGGCGAACACGATGCCGTCGAAGCCAAACTGCACTTCACGGATGTCGGTCACGCCGTTGGTCTTGCAGACCTCGAGCTCGGCATCCTTGATCTTGCGCGAGGCGTTCGCGATGTCGATGGTGTTGTCGCCGACGCCTTCGCAGAACTGCTTGAGGCCGCCGCCCGTGCCGCCGGAGCCGACGACGGGAGTCTTGAACTCGGGGAAGGCGGCGCCGAATTCCTCGGCGACGATCGAAGCGAAGGGCAGCACGGTCGAGGAGCCCGCGACCTGGATGGTGTCGCGCGACTGCGCCATGGCGGCAGTGGTGCCGAAGGCGGCAAGCGCGAGAAGCGCTGCGCTGGCGTAAAGAGCGGTTTTCATGATTTTCCCTTTCGGAAGGTTGGGCAAAAGCCCGGTCAGCGAACCGGTTCTTTGCCCCGGCGCCTGTTCACGGAGGCGCAACCTAGTGGGCGTGCCCTATGCTTTTATGTCGATTGGCTGACACTATTGTGACAGGCTAGCGCCATGATATGTATATGAAATTCCGACAGCCGGACTTGCGACGCCGGATCCGCTGAGCGCTTTGCTACAAGCCGGCGGCAGCCGGGACGGCTCGGCGAGCCCTAGAGGCCCCAGCGCAAAGCGGCGGTGTGAACCGGGGCATCCCAGAGCGCGGTGATCTCGTCGTCGAGGAGCGTCAGCGTCACCGAGCAGCCGGCCATGTCGAGCGAGGTGACATAGTTGCCCACCAGTGATCTCGCGATGGTGATGCCGCGCGCTTCAAAGGCGGTGCGAGCGGAGTTGTACATCAGGTAAAGCTCCATCAGCGGCGTGCCGCCAAAGCCGTTGATGAAGAGGAGCGCCTGCTTGCCGGACACATCGCCGAAATCGCGGACAATCGCGGCGCACAGTTCAGCGGCGATCGCGTCGGCCGGCTTCAGCGTGTCGCGCCGCCGGCCCGGCTCGCCGTGGATGCCGACGCCGAATTCCATCTCGCCATCGCCGATGTCGAACATCGGCTTACCCGCGGCCGGCACCGTGCACGAGGTCAACGCGACGCCCATGGAGCGGGTTGCTTTGTTCACACGCTCGCCGAGCGCCTTGAGCGCCGCGAGATCGGCGCCCTGCTCGGCTGCCGCACCGACGATCTTTTCGACCACCAGCGTGCCGGCGACGCCGCGTCGTCCGGTGGTGTAGAGCGAATCCTCGACGGCCACGTCATCGTTGACGATCACCTTGTCGATCGGCCCCGAGGCCATTTCGGCGGCCATCTCGAAATTCATCACATCGCCTTCGTAGTTCTTGACGATCAGCAGGACGCCCGCGCCGGTGTCGATCTCGGCGGCGGCCTCGAGCATCTGGTCCGGCGTTGGCGAGGTGAAGATCTGGCCCGGACAGGCCGCATCGAGCATGCCGAAGCCGACAAGGCCGGCATGCAACGGTTCGTGGCCCGAACCGCCGCCCGACAACAGGCCGACCTTGCCCGGCTTGAGGCTGGTCCGCCGGACGAATTTGTGTCCGCCGCCGAGTTGGACGATGTCGCCATGTGCTCCCACGAAGCCATCGAGGCTCTCGGTCAGGACCGTGTCGACGCTGTTGATGAATTTCTTCATTCGTCCCCTCCCTTGCGCATCAGCTCGGTGAGCCGCTGCACGAACTCACTGATCGCCTTGTCGAGCGCGGCGTTCGATTTGTCGTCCCCCAGTTCCGGCACCAGCAGCGACAGATGCCGCATCTTGCGCTCGGCGTCGCCGATATCGAGCTTGCCCCGGTGCGCCGCGCGATAGGCGGTCATAAACGCATCGCGCTCGGCCACGCTGAAGTGGCAGAGCGCGAACAGCGTTGCCAGATGCCGTTGCGGGATCGGCGTGGGGTAGGTCGGGCTGATCATCTGCGTGATGAAGCTGCGATGCTTGCCCAGTGCATCGGCGAGCCGCTGCCGCGTTCCCGAGGGCCGCGTCTCGAGCACATGCGAGAGGATGAGCTTATAAGCCCGGATCAGCTCTTCCGCCGTTTCCGGGACTTTTGCCTTAGCCATGACCGGTACTCGACGTCGCAGCGGCGGCCTTCGCCAGCGGCAGTTGCGCGGGTGTCACCGACAGCGCCCGCAGTCCTGCTGCGATCAGCGAGGGGATCATCCGCGGATCGCCGCCCGCGTCGCCGCAGAGGCTTACCGGAATGCCGTTCGCCTCGCCGAAGGCAGCGACATTGTGGATCAGCCCCAGCACCGCCGGATTGCTCGGGTCGCCCAGGGCGGCGACCGCACCATTGTCGCGGGCCGCGGC
>JBKJTB010000308.1:0-14522 GCA_046594305.1 Devosia sp.
CGCCGGCGCGAGCGTTGTGTCGTGGACGAACCCCGAGACCTCGAACGGCACCGCGGGACCACTGCCGACCTTGAGCGTCACGGGTGATCCCTCGGTTGCGCCGATGACGTCCTTGGCCATGCGCTCGATCAGCACCGTGCCCTTGGGCGGTGGCCACACACCGGAAACCGGAGTGAAGGTGTTAAGGCGCATCGTCTCGAAGTCGTCGACGACGAAGACAAGCATGCGCATCCACGCCCCTTCGACCTCGACGCGCGCCTCGACGACCGAGCGCGGCTCGGCGTCGGCGATGCCTGGGAAGGCGCGGGCCAACTCGAGCACACGCGGCGTCACCGCGACATCGATGCTGGCCGAGGCCGGATTGGTGCTGAGGTAGTTGACGCTCACCTCGCGCGTCACGACGGCATAGGCGCCCAGCATCACCATCACGCCGAACAGGGCGACGCCGATGGCGGTCAGCACAATGAGGTTGCGACCGGCTTCCGCCTGAAGGTCGCGAAGCAATTTGATCCAGCGCACGACCCTTACTCCGCAACCAAGGAGCGGGGAGGGCCCGCATTATCGCTTTCGATCTGCCCGTCCTTGAGCGTGATGGTGCGATCGGCGATCGCCGCGATGTCGCGCTCGTGTGTGACGATCACGACCGTTGTGCCGCGACCAGCAAGCGCGCGGAACAGGGCCATCACCTCGGCGGACGTCTTGGTATCGAGGTTGCCAGTCGGCTCGTCCGCAACAAGCAGTGGTGGATCGTTGGCGAGCGCACGTGCAATGGCTGCCCGCTGCTGCTGGCCACCCGAGAGCGCTGAGGGGAACTTGTCCGCTTGGTCTACGATCCCGACGCGGCCGAGCAGCTCCAACGCGCGCTCGCGCCGCTTCCCCGCATACGTGCCGCAGAGGTCCATTGGCAGCATGACGTTCTCGGTGACGGTCAATGTCGGCAGCAGCTGAAAGAACTGGAACACGATCCCGACATTGCGGCCGCGCCAGCGGGCTAGCTCCATCTCAGTCTTGCCGGTCACCGCTTCTCCGCCCACGCTGATCTCGCCAGACGTGGGACGATCGATCCCGGTCAACAGGTTGATGAGGGTTGACTTGCCACTGCCCGATTTGCCGACGATGGCGACGAACTCGCTCTGCTTGAGTAGGAGCGTAATGTTGCTCAGCGCCGAGAAGACGCCCGCTGGGGTTTCGTAGCCTTTACTGACGTCGCGCAGCGCGATGCGAGCGGCGGGGTGATCGATGGTTGCCGGGGCGCTCAATTTGTTCTCCGTGACTCCGAAACACGTGTGTGATATCGAACACGTGTCTTTAAATCACAAGCGACAGGAGAGCGTCGTTGTCTGATACGGAACACTTCGCGCCGATTGACCATGAAAACATGGCCGAGGCGGCGCGCCGGGCGCATCCTGGAATGGATCGCCGGACCCTCAGGACGCGGCAGGCGCTTCATCAAGCGCTCATCGGGCTCGTGCTCGAGCGCGGCTATGATCAGATCACGGTCGCCGATATTGCCGATGCAGCCAATGTCGGTCGTTCGACCTTCTATGCCCACTTCACCGATAAGGCCGACCTGCTCCGGCACGGGATCAGCTATCTGAGCGCCATGCTGAAGGAGCCGCCCGACAAGGAGTCCGGTCCACTGGGGTTTAGCCGGTTCCTTACTGAGCATCTCAGGGATCAGAAGAAGCTGCAGCGTGCCCTGGTGCAGAGCAGCGCCGGCTCGATCGTGATCGGAAGCCTGAGGGAAGCCATTTGCGACGTCCTTCGACGCGGGCTGCAGGTTGAACGAGGTAAAGTTCCTGACGAGGTCGAAGTGCAGTTCGTCGCCGGGGCTTATCTTGCAGTCATCACGTGGTGGTTAGATAGAGGCGCGAAGGAATCGCCTGCGGCGATACATGAGCGCTTCAGGTCCATAGCGCATGGGGCGCTGGCGATATCTAGTTCATAGCTCGATAACCCAGCTCGTTAGTTGCAGCGCAACGGAGTTGAGACGGAGGCGCCGACCCCGATGGCCGCGAAGGGTCTGGGTTGCATTGCACCACTTGCCGTCGCAACCTACCGACGTGGTCAAGGTCTTCGTTGGCGTCACAGATCAGGAATGGTTTGACCTCCTTTCGGCACAAGCGCCGGACGAAGTGAATTTCTGGTCGCCCAGCGGGACGACAACCTTCCGTGCGTTGGCCCCCGGCGAACTTTTCCTCTTCAAGCTCCACGCCCCGAACAACTTCATTGTGGGTGGCGGCGTGTTCTCGCACGCCTCGATCCTTCCGCTGTCGCTTGCGTGGGAGGCGTTCGGTGCGAAGAACGACGTGCGGTCGCTTCCGGAGATGAGGCAGCGCATCGATCGCTATCGCCGCGATAATGCGTCTGCGCGGCCGGACGAGGCAAATATCGGCTGCCGGATCCTCACCACCCCATTCTTCTGGCCGCGAGAACAATGGATACCGGTGCCCAGCTCCTTCGCGTCTCAGACCGTCGTGGGAAAAGGCTATGACACGGGGGATGATGAGGGCCGTGCACTCTGGAACGCGGTTAGCGAACGGGCGACCCCAGCCCTACACATGCCCCCGGTCGCGGCCACAGAGCGCTACGGCGCGCCAGTTCTGGTCAAGCCAAGGCTGGGACAGGGTGCGTTCCGCGTCCTCGTCACGGACGCCTACGGCCGGCGCTGTGCGGTGAGCGGGGAGAAGACCCTTCCCATCCTCGATGCGGCGCACATTTGCTCCTATTCTGAAGGCGGCGCTCATGAGGCCGCCGACATTGCCGTCGATGGCGACATTGTACGGTGGATCGGTGAAGATCAGGTCGGCGACATCGCCGCCCATGAGCTACCTGAAAGCAAACAACCAAATGAAAAGCTCGTCAGTTATCGCGGTTGAGACAAGCGCGGGCGTGAGTGTCGAAGTCAGTGTTGATCCGAGTTCGACGGTAAGCAGTGAGGTATCTGAAGTCAGCAGCGCTGTGTCGGATGCTAGCAGCGCTGTGTCGAGCGCAAGTTCGAAGCAAGAAGCGCGGTCTCGAGCGCAAGCTCCGAAGCGAGCAGCATGGTGCCTCTGCAACGACCCATGTCTCTCGTGCAATCGCGCGATTGAATACGATGAATTCATTCGGACAGCATACCGGCAGCGCGAGCGAGAAGCCAAATGTCGGACCGGGAGTCCGCGGGTTACACAGCCGAGAGAGCGCCTACGACGTAGGATCCCTGGGGCGAGTCGCACCCTATGATCTCCCGGATCTCGCCCTCGACGATGTCGAGAATATGGTTGATAGCGGTCAGGGCCGCTTTGACATCGCCAGCGACAATGGCGTCAGCGAGGTCGCGATGCGGAGGAAAAGACGCAATGCCGAATTCGTCGCGGCCGAACGGAGATTCGGCGGAGCGCTCGAGGGCATGGTCGAGGCGGGAGAGGATCTGGCCGAACATGGCGTTGCCGGACGCATCGTAGATCGCGCCGTGGAACGCCTGGTCGGCGGGCCGCCAGGGGTGACGTGCGTCGACTTCGACCAGCAATGCATCGCAGAGGTGTGAGATCTGGGCGCGGTGCCGCGGCGTGGCATTGAGCGTCGCCTTGCGAACGACTTCATTCTCGAGCGTGCGGCGCACTTCAATCAGCCGCAGCAGCGCCTCGCCTTCGAGCCTAATCATCGTCGGCACGAGACCCTTGGATGAGGGAACGCGCGCACTCAGATGGGTTCCGGCGCCGCGGCGGCGCTTGATGATTCCGAGGCCTTCCCAGCGGTTGAGCGCTTCGCGGATAGTGGAACGGCCGACACCGAGGCGGGCCGCCAGCGTTATCTCGGGAGGCAGACGATCGCCGACGCCGAGCCCGGCGCGCTCGACCATGTCGGCCAGCGCGTCGAGCACAGCGACGCCGCGCGTCGTGGTGTCGATCCGTTCGAGATAATCGACGGGCTCGCGGCGCGGCTCGATGAGCAGGTCCTCGATCATCAGGCTAACCGGCTCGCCGTTGCGGGGTGTGGAGCGCCAATAGATCAGGTAGCGCGTCGATGAGCAAATCCATCTGGGCTCGCGTGTTGTAGCCCTGACAGGAGAGGCGAACGATGAAGCGGCCCTGCCACTCAAAGACTGGAATCTCGATCCCATAGTCGGCGAGCAACGCGTCGTGGATGGCGAGCGGATCGCAGGGTGGGATCTGCATCGCGACCATCTGTGGCGCACAGAACTCCGGAGTAGAAAGTGACTGCAAGCCAGTGAGTTCGCTCAACCGTTCAGCGGTCTCCTGGGCGAGGCGAGTGCAGTCGGCGCTGACTTTCCACCAGTCGTGCTCGCGGCGGAAGGCAATTGCGGCAGGCACTGCAAGCCAGGCGGAGGGGTCGCGTGTCCCTTGCATTTCCAACTCGTCGACGAAGGCCGAGTTGCCGAAGGGACCGCGAACGCCGCTCTCCTTATTGTCCGCAGTCCAGCCGTGACTGATGACCAAGGGATCGAGCATCGCGTGCCACTCGGGCCGGGCGTAGACGAAGGCTGCACCCTTGGGCGACATCAGCCATTTGTGGCAGTTGCCGGCGTAGAAGTCGGCGCCAAGTTCATCAAGGTTGAGGGGGATATGACCGGGCGTGTGCGCGCCGTCGATGACGCTGAATATGCCACGAGTGCGTGCCGCCGCCATGAGGCTCGCAATCGGGAACAGCAACGCTGTCGCCGAGGTGATGTGGCTAAGGAACAGCACTCTAGTGCGGTCAGTGAAACCCGCTGCCAGGGCGTCGTGAAACTGCTGAGCCGTGGTCAGGGGGAGAGGCACCTCGACCACCACAATCGTGGCACCGGTCTTGCGAGCGACGTAGGTCAGCGTCTTTTCGAGCGCGTTGTATTCGTGGTTGGTGGTGACGATCTCATCGCCTGCCCCGAGAGGTAGCGACTGGAGGATCATGTTCAAGCCGGTCGTCGCGTTCGAGACTTGGGCGATGTTGTCGACGGCGCTGCCCATCTCCCTGGCCAGCGCCTCGCGGGCCACCTGCAGTGTTGTTTTGAGGCCACGGCGAGAATCGAGGAACGCCACCGGCTGGCGCTCCAGCGTCAACTGCCAGCGTTGGTAGTCCTCGAACACCGGGCGCGGACACGCCCCGAATGAGCCGTGGTTGAGGAACGTTACCGCCGGATCGAGCAGAAACTGCTGGGCGAGGTTGGTGGTCAAATCAACGTCCCTTCAAAGTCGGATCAAGTGCATCGCGAAGGCCATCGCCGAGGAGCGATGCAGCGAGGATTGTGAGGGCGAGTGCTGCAGTGGGAAACACCGCCATGTGCCAGTAAAAGAACATGAAATTCATGCCGACATTGATCATCTGACCCCAGCTCGGGGTTGGTGGCTGCACGCCGATGCCCAGGAAGCTGAGCGACGCCTCGAGCATCATGGCCAGCGGGATAGCCAGCACGAAGCCAACGATGATCGGCGAGACGGAATTGGGGATCAGGTGCCGCCAGATGATGTGCCAGGGCGAAGCCCCCAGCGCCTGCGCCGCCATGATGAATTCCTTCTCGCGGAAGGACTTAACCTGTGCCCGGACGAGCAGGCAGACGTCCCTCCAGCCGAACAGCGCAGCGATGAGAATGATGGCCCAAACGCCACCGTGTGTGACCGTGGCGAGGAGCAGCGCGGCGAGCAGTGGCGGCACCACGGAGAACAACTCGATGATGCGCATGACCACCCAGTCGAACTTGCCGCCGAGATAGCCCGCAAGCGCGCCGAGCGGCAGGCCTACGACGAGGCTGAAGATTGCCGCCGAGAAGCCGATGCCAAGCGACACGCGAGCGCCGTAGACGATGCGGGCGAAGAAATCGCGTCCAAGGTCGTCGATCCCGAACAAGTGTGCCGTCGATGGGAAGGCGAGCGCGCTGGTGAGGAACGCCTGCTCGTTAGGACCGGTGGAGGTGATGAGCGGCGCAAAGATTGCCATCAGCACGATGATCAGGAGCACGATTCCCGAACCCAATGCGCCCCGGTTGGCGGCGAACCGTCGCCAGGCGAAGTAGAGCGGACTGCGCTGGCGGACGTCTTCGGGCTTCGCAAGCGGCGGTGCGGCCGAGGTCACGAGCTCGGTCATCGCTCACTCCCAGCGACGCGGATGCGCGGATTGAGGATGGCGTAGAGGATATCGGCGACGAGGTACGAGACGGAATAGAGTGCACTTATCAGCAGCATCAGCGCCATCTCGAGCGGGTAGTCGCGCTTTTCGATCGAGGAGACGAAGTACGCGCCGAGACCAGGTACCCGGAACATCGCTTCGACAAAGATCGATCCGGTGGCGATGCCGACGAACATCGCCGGGAAGATGGTGACCATCGGGATTGCCGCGTTGCGCAGCACGTGTTGGAAGATGATCGTCCGCTCGCTCAGCCCCTTGGCGCGGAGCACCGTGACGAACGGCTTGTTGAGCGCATCGAGCATCGCGGCGCGAGTATAGCGCGCGTAGGTCGCGAGCGGCACTGCGGCGTAGGCGATGATCGGCAGTATCCACTTCCTGGGCTCGCCCCAACCGCTTGCCGGCGTCCAGTGCAACCAGACCGCGAAGACGAGAATGAGGGCGGTCGAGATGATGAACACCGGCACCGTGAGGCCCAGCGTTGCGATGGCCGAGGCCACATAGTCGATGATCGAGTTGCGGCGCAGCGCGGCCGCCATGCCCAGGAGGATACCGATCGGGGCGCCAATGAGGATGCCCAGACCACCCAGCGTCAGGCTCGGCACCCAGGCGTGCGCGATGAGGCCCATCACCGTCTCGCCGGGACTCTGGAACGGCACTCCGAAATCGAGGTGGAAGACGCCCCACATGTAGCGCAGATATTGCTCCCAGAGCGGCTTGTCGAGCCCGAGGGTCGCCATCAGTCGCTCTTTGATATTGTCGGGCAGCGGCATCTCGTAGCCGTCGAACGGGCCGCCGGGGATCGAATGCATCATCAGGAAGATGACGATCGAAACGACGATGAACGTCACAATCATCGAGAGCGTGCGGCGGACGATGAAGCCGATCATGGGGCGCCTCTTTCGCTGACGATCGCTTCAACGAAGTGGTTGCCGCCAAGCGCCACGAGCTGCGGATCAGCGCTATCGATGAGCGATTGCGGCTCGATGTCGGAGGGACGGAACTGCGGTGTGCGCGCGGCGATCTCGGAGGCAGTGAGGAAGGTCCGACGGCGGCGCTTGGTCGGGTCGATCACCGGTACGGCGTCGAGCAGGGCACGTGTGTAGGGGTGCTGCGCGTCGGCGAAGATTCGATCGGTAGGCGCGCGCTCGACCACGCGCCCACGTAGCATGACCACCACCTCGTCGGCGAGTGAACGCACGACCGAGAGGTCATGGCTGATGAAGAGCATCGAGAGCCCCATGTCGGATTGTAGATTCTGCAGCAAATTGACGATTTGCGCCTTGACCGAGACATCGAGCGCCGAGGTAGGCTCGTCGGCGACCAGTATTGAGGCGCCCATGATCAGCGCTCGCGCCACAGCGACGCGCTGGCGTTGACCACCTGAGAGTTCATGTGGGTAACGGTTGGCGTAGCTGCCGTCGAGCCCCACTTTCTCGAGCCAACTCTGTGCCCGCTCGAACCGCTCCAAGCGGGTGCCGATCTGATGGATGCCGAGCGGCTCGGCGACAATCCCACCCAGCGTCATCATCGGATCGAGCGACGCGTAGCTATCTTGGAACACCACCTGCATGCGGCGCCGATGCGGCTTCAGTTGCGACTGCGTAAGCTGCGTAAGGTCTTCTCCTTCGAGCAGGATCTTCCCGGAGGTCGAGGCGATCAGCCGTAGAGCCATGAGACCTGTTGTGGTCTTGCCCGAACCGGATTCGCCGACGAGCGCGACAACGCTGTTGCGGGGCACGGTCAGGTCGACACGATCAACCACCGTTGTATTACCGTAGCGCTTGCTCACCTGCCTGAGCTCAAGGGCAGCGTCGGTCATGCGGCCACCGCGTTGGGTTCAATGCGGATGCAGGCGGCGGCCTGGCCCGGCGCTTTCGACTCGAGTGCTGGCGTAACCTGGCGGCAGGCGCTTATCGCCATCGGGCAGCGGGGATGGAACGGACAGCCCTGTGGCGGATTCGTCGGGTTGGGCGAAGAGCCCGGGATCTCGGTCAACCGGCGCTTGCCGGCGACCTGGCCTGGGATGCTGTTGAGCAGGGCCTGCGTATAGGGGTGGAGTGGCGCCTTGAAGATCTGCCCGACCGGACCGGTCTCCATAACCTTACCACCATAGAGCACGACAACCCGGTCGACCGTTTCGGCGATGACCCCAAGATCATGGGTGATCATGACAAGACCCATGCCGGTCTCGGCCTGGATGTCCTTGATGAGCTGCAGGATCTGAGCCTGGATGGTGACGTCGAGCGCTGTGGTGGGCTCGTCTGCGATGAGTACGGCAGGCTCGCAGCTCAGGGCCATCGCGATCATGACGCGCTGCAGCATGCCGCCCGACAACTGGTGTGGATAGTAGCGCAGCACCGTCTCGGCATTCTTGATCTCGACACGCTTGAGCAGTGCCGCCGCCTGCAACGACGCTTCGGCCTTCGAGACATTCTTGTGCGTCGTGATCGTCTCGGCGATCTGGTGCCCAATTGTGAAAACCGGATCGAGCGATGTCATCGGGTCCTGAAACACCATGGCAGCCACGCGCCCGCGCAGTGCCGAAAGCTGCCGGCTGTTGGCCTTAAGCACATCGTGCCCACGTAGTGACAATTTCTTTGCAGTGATCTTGGCCGGCGGCTCGCGCAAAAGGCGCAACAGAGCAGCGCAGGTCACCGACTTACCCGAGCCGGATTCGCCGACGATACCGAGGCTTTCGCCTGGGTCGAGGTGGAAGCTCACGCCGCGTACGGCCTGCACCAAGCCGTCATGCTGACTGAAGCTCACATGCAGGTCGTCGATATCGACCAGCCGCATCCGGGTACTGCCCCCTCCGGAGAAAATGTGGCGGGCGCCGTGAAGCGCCGCCCGCCGTCAAACCTTATTGCTTGGTGATGTGGGTGTAGAGATACCCTGCCAGGCGGTCGAGCGGCGTGAAACCCTGGGCGTTCGGCGTAATGCCTTCGCCCCTGATCTTGTCGCTCACCGCAGCGATCGTCACCGGATGCACCAGCGGCACAATCGGTGCCTGGTCGATGAGGATCTGCTCGGCCTTGGCATAGTCGACGAGACGCTGGTTCCAATCGGCCCCGGCGTCACCGGCATTCACCGCCGTATCGTAGTCCGGATAAGCGTAGTGGTGACGGCCGCCGGTCTTGAACAGGTCGTAGAAGTTCGACGGGTCGAGGTAGTCGTACTCATACGGCGCGAGGAACAGATTGTTGGTCTGCTCCTTGAGAGCAGTCGTCCAGTCCTTGGACGGCATCGACTTGATGCCCATGTCGACACCCAGGATAGTCTTGAACTGGGCCTGCAGGTACTGGAGCATCGGCGACGCGATGGCGGCGTTGTAGCCGCCCTGTTCGCGGTACCAGATCTCGATCGCCGGGAAGCCCTTACCATCCGGGTAGCCGGCCTTGGCGAGAGCCGCCTTGGCAGCATCGGGGTCAAACTTGGCCTGGTCGGCGATGCTTTGCTGGAAGCCAGGGTAGGACGGCGCGAGGACCGACTTGGCCGGCACCGCGGTATCCTTGAGCACCGTCGAGGTCAGCTCGTCACGGTTGATCGCGGCCTGGAAGGCCTTGCGGACGTCCACGTTGTCGAACGGAGGCTTGGTGACGTCGAAGGCCAGATAGTAGACAGCGAAAACAGCGTTCTTGCGGACCGACTCCGGGAACTGCTGGCCCACTACCGCTACCTGCCCGGTGTTGAGGTTGGTCCAATCCGCCTCGCCCGCCATGAATGCCGGGAAGCCGACTTCCGGGGGCCCCATAGTGTTGTCGAGGATCAGCTCGTCGATTTGCGCCGGCCAAGGCCCGTTGAATTTCGGGTTCTTGACGTAGGTCATGTTGTTGTTCGACTTCTCCCAGCTCTTGACCATGAAGGGGCCAGACGCGACGAGCGTGTCGACGTTGAGCGCGTAGTCGTCGCCGAGCTTATCCACGACGTGCTTAGGTACCGGGTACCAAAGGCTTGCAACGCCGGGGAAATACGACTTCGGTGCGTTTGTAGTGACCTCGAGGGTCGTGGCGTCGATTGCCTTGATGCCGAGCGTGGACGGATCAGCGTGCTTGTCGCCGGTTACGTCGCCCCAGCCTTTGATGCCGCCAGCGAAATCCCAGTACCAGTTGAAGTCGTAGCCTTGCTTGGCCGCGCGCTGTAGCGCGAAGACATAGTCCTCGGCCGTCAAGGGCTCGCCGTCGGACCAGACTAGGTTCGGCTGCAGCTTGAAGGTCCAGGTCAGTCCGTCGGCCGACTGCGTCCAGCTCGCTGCGCCCATCGGGTTCAGCTTGAAGTCGCCGTCGAATTCAGTGAGGGGCAGCGCGGTGATTTCAGGGGCACCGGCGCGGTCGTAGACGGTCTTCATGTAGTCCATATAGGTGCCGCTGGTGTTGCCGCCGGGGGCGGTCACCGTGCTCTGGGCCATGACAGCAACCGGCGCGGACAGGCCCGCAACCAGCAGTGCCGCACTGGCCATCTTTAGCAGCGCGTTCATTAGGTCTCTCCCTTTTGGAACGGGCCGGGTTGCTTCCCCCAAACTGGCCCGATGACATATGTCTGACAAAGTTTGTCGGTGTTGACAAGCCGCGTGCCCGATCGCCAAGGCGGCAGGTCTGCGGCTTGTGGGAAATGGGTGGTCGTCATCGACGCCCGCCGAAAAAGCTTCGCGCCGCGCCGGCGATAGCCGCCGCGTCGATGCCGAAATGGGCGTAGAGATCGCGCACGGTCCCGGTCTGTCCAAAGTGCTCCACCCCGAGCGTGACAGCCCGGTGGCCGTGCACACCGCCGAGCCAGCCGAGCGTTGCCGGGTGACCGTCGATGGCGGTGACGAGGCCTGCGTGTCGCGGCAAATCTGCCAGCAGCATCTCGATGTGGCTGGGCGTGCCGCCGTCACCACACGAGCGCGCCCGCTGTGCAGCATGCCAGCCGGCATTGAGCCGATCGGCGGAGGTAATCGCGAGCACAGCCACATTGCGCTTGTCGCCGCTGATACCTCCGGCGGCTTCGATAGCTTCGTTCGCGAGAACACCCTGATACGCGATCGCTACCTCGCAGTTCGGGGTCGGTGGCATGAGCCAGTAGCCGCCGCGAATGATGCCTTCGGCAAGAGCAGGACTCATGTCGCGCGGCGGCTGCTCGATGCTGCGCGTCGTGAGCCGCAGATAGACCGACCCGCCCGACACATCACGCGGCCACGTCGCAAGATCGTTCCGCTCCTCACCGTCACGCTGCATATAGTCGAAGGCCCAATCGATGATTATCGCGAGTTCGTCGGCGAAAGCTGGCTCGAACGCCGCCAGGCCATCCTGCGCCATGCCGATCAGCGGCGTACCGATCGACTGATGCGCTCCGCCCTCGCCCGCGAGCGATACGCCGGAGGGCGTGCCGACAAGCAGGAACCGCGCGTCCTGGTAGCAGGCGTAGTTCAGTGCATCGAGTCCGCGCGCGATAAATGGATCGTAGATCGTGCCGATGGGCAGCAGTCGCTCGCCGAACAGCGAATGAGAGAGGCCCGCAGCACCGAGCAGCAGCATCAGATTCATCTCGGCGATGCCCAGCTCGATGTGCTGGCCGGTCGACGAGAACTGCCACTTCTGCGCGCTCGGGATGCGTTCTTTCTGAAACAGATCGGCGAGCTCTCGCTTGGCGAACAGGTGCCGGCGATTGACCCACGGCCCCAGATTGGTCGAGACGGTGACATCGGGCGACATGGTGACGATGCGCCGTGCCAGCTCACTATCGCCCTTGCCGATCGCGTCGAGGATGCGCCCGAAGACCGTTTGGGTCGAGGTCGGCGCACGATCAAGCGCGATCGGACCAATGCCCGGCACGCGCGGTGACGTCAGCCGGCGGTTCGCTTTGCTGTTGAATGGCACATCTGCGAGGAACGCCTCGAGTTCCTCAGGCTTTGCGCGCAGGCCCTCGAACCGGTCCCACTCATGGGCTGGCCGCACCTGCATCGACGCGCGCAAAGTTTCAATCTGCGCCGCCGTCATCTGCCCCGCGTGATTGTCCTTATGGCCCGCGAGCGGCGTGCCCCAGCCCTTGACCGTATAGGCGATGAAGGCCGTCGGCTGATCGGTGGGAGCGCTCTCGAACTGCTCGAGTAGGGTCTCTGTGCAGTGCCCGCCGAGGTTGGCCATGAGGGAGGCGAGCTCGGTGTCCGAGCGGCGCTTGATGAGCGCGCTGACCGGTCCCTGGTCGCCGATCTCGTCCTCGAGTCGCTGCCGCCAGGCGGCACCACCGCGGAAGATCAGCGCGGAATAGAGGTCGTTCGGGCAAGCATCGATCCATGCCCTGAACTCGGCGCCGCCTGGTTCTGCGAAAGCACGCTGCTGCTGCGCGCCGTACTTCAGTGTGACGACGTTCCAGTTGAAGGCGCGGAACACCGCCTCGATGCGCCCATAGAGCCCTTCGCGCACAACTCCGTCGAGGCTCTGGCGGTTGTAGTCGATCACCCACCAGCAATTGCTGAGCCCGTGCTTCCAGCCTTCGAGCAGGCACTCATAGACATTGCCCTCATCGAGTTCCGCGTCACCGACCAGCGCAACCATGCGGCCCTTGCGGATATCCTTGCGTGCCCACGGCTTGGCGAGGACATAGTCCTGGATCATTGAGGCGAACGCCGTGAACGCGACGCCGAGACCGACCGATCCGGTCGAGATGTCGACGTCGTCGCTATCCTTGCTCCGCGATGGGTAGGACTGTGCGCCGCCATAGCCGCGGAAGGCCTTGAGCTTGTCGAGGCTCTGCTTGCCCAGCAGAAACTGGATAGCGTGGAACACCGGCGCCGCATGTGGCTTCACGGCCACCCGATCTTCGGGCTTTAGCACCGCGAAGTAGAGCACAGACAACATTGCTGCCATAGACGCCGACGACGCCTGGTGCCCGCCGACTTTGAGGCCATCGGGGTTTGGGCGGATGTGGTTGGCATAATGGACCATCCAGTTCGACAGCCAGAGCGCCTTAAGCGTCAGCAGGTCGATCAGCGCAATCCGGTCGGTTGAACGGGCCCTGCCGTGCACGCTGCCTCCTTGTCTCAGTTCCGCATCATCCTCGACTGGATGGATCGGCGAAATCAGCCTATCTTCGCCCGATGGACAACTCGTCGCGCAAGAATCGCAACGCCAAGCGGCCAATATCGGCAAAATCTGCCAAATTCGCGCTCGACGATGCCGACCGCCGAATCCTCAAGGTCGTGCAGGAGGACGGCCGCATAACGCTTCAGGCGATTGCCGACCGTGTCGGTCTCTCCGCCTCGCCCTGCCTCCGGCGCCTCCGCAGTATGGAGGAAGCCGGGGTCATCACGGCATATAGCGCCACCATAGACCAGAAGGCCGTGGGTCTGCCGGTCTCGGTCTTCATCTCAATCAAGCTCGAGCGCCAGCGCGCCCAAGAGCTCGACCGCTTCGGCGAAGCCATCGGGCACTGGCCAGAGGTGATGGAGTGCTATCTGATGACCGGCCAGTTTGATTATCTTCTGCGCGTCGTCTGCGCAGACCTCGCCGAGTACGAAGCATTCCTGCGAGAGAAACTGACCCAGGTTGAGGGTGTCCGCTCTATCGAATCGAGCTTTGCTTTGGGGCAGGTCAAATATTCCCGCGTGCTGCCGATTTGAAGGATTTGGGGGGCGGCCGCTGCGATTTGTGTGGAGTTCGCACCGATTCACTCCCCGACGGATGCCGATTGCTGGACGACGGGGCACTATGAGCCGAGTGGCTTCTTGTTGGGCATCTAGATTGGCATTCAGGAAAGCGTGTCTCACGTCCTTGCTCGATTGCCCGACGAAGAAGCGCTGCTCCTCAAGGATCATTGCGGCCAAGATGCTCCGCGAGGTGGAGGAGGTGGCGCCCTCTCGGACGCCACCGGAAGGGACACACGACGATACTCACGACTTGAGCGCCGCGACGTGGTAGCGGCGAACACCGTCCTCGCCCTTTTCGCTGATCACCTCGATCCCGAGGCGCTTCTTCACGGCCCCCGCGAGGAAGCCGCGGGCGCTGTGCGGCTGCCAGTCGGTGGCGGCCACAATCTCGTCGATGGAGGCGCCCTGCTGGCGGCGGAGCAGGGCAAGGACCTGATCCTGCTTGGTGGTCTTGGTTGGCGCCGGTTGGGCCGCCTTGCGGGTCTTGGCGGCCTTGCCGCGGGTGATGCGAGGTCCGGTGGGTTTAGTGGGCTTCTTAGCCATGATGGGCTCCTTGTCGATTGGCCGGAGCGGGATTGCCCGGCTTACCGACAAAGGCCCGGAGTGGCCGGGCGGTGACCGCAACACATGCTTGCTGTCTGCGGACAGTCCAGCAGCTTGTGGGGACGACCAGCGTCTAGGCTCAGGACTCATTGCCCGAGCCAGAAGATGACGGTTGCAGCGATGCAGATTGCAGACATGAAGGTGTGGGCGCAGCGGTCGTAGCGGGTGTGGATGCGTCGCCAGTCCTTGA
>JBKJTB010000374.1:0-7173 GCA_046594305.1 Devosia sp.
CGGTCGCGCCCAGGGCCCGATTGGCCGAAGTGCTCCGACCTACGACCTCAATCCGGCCGCGGCGTATGTACTTGGCGTGCAGCTCGAGGGCAGCACCCTCCGCATGGCATTGGCAGACATCCGCGGCCGGGTCGTTCTCGAACTCAGCGAGCCTACAGATCCCGAAGGCGGAATGAGCGTCGTTAGGCAGGTGGGGCGCCTTTTCGGCAAGCTCCTTGAACAGTCGGGAGTGCCACGCACATCTGTGCGACAGGCGGCCATGGGCAGCCCCGGCGTCGTGGACCCCAAGACAGGCCACATCGACATTGCACCCAGTATTCCTCACCTTGGCGAAATCAACGTCGTCGACGCGATGCGCCAGGAACTCAATTTGCCATTGTCCATCGAGAATGGCGTCAAGCTCGCGGCGCTGGGCGAGCTCTGGCAGGGGGCGGCCCGAGGGGCCAGAAACTTCGCCTATTTCGGCGTCGGCAGCGGTGTCGGAATGGGGATCGTTGCCGAGGGAATACTGCTTCGTGGTACCCACGGCGCTGCCGGCGAAGTCGCGTTTCTACCCATCGGGGGCGATGCGTTCGATCCGTCGCCGGACGGCACATTCGAGGCTGCTGCGAACAGTGCGGCACTGTTGCGGCGCTTTCGGGCCTATGGTGGCAAACCGGGTCTAGGTGTGGCCGAGATCTTTGCCGCGCTAGGCGCCGGAGACGCAAGTGCCATCGCGGCCGTCGATGAGACATCTCGTATCCTTGCCTTGGGCATTTCTGCCGTCCGCGCGATCGTCGATCCGCAACTGATAGTATTGGGCGGCAGTGTGGGCCGACGGCCCGAAATGGTAGAGCGTATCCGCTCCATCATGCAGCGTGCGTCACTGCAGGATCTGAACGTCGTTCCGTCGGTACTCGCTGACCGAGCGACGATCGTAGGGGCTTTGGGCGAGGCCCTCGACCGGCTCCACAGGGCCCTGTTCGGCGTCGAGGCGATCCGCCCGGAGATTTCACTCACAAACTTGACCGTAGGCTAGAGCTGCATTCTCGGGCCACGGCGGACCTGGACACCGCATGGGCTGGGCACGGACGTGGCCATGGAATCAGCGGGCCTAACGCTTCTCCGCGGCGATCTCATGGGGTCGTCAAGGCGCGACACCTTGCGATGCCACGATGCGCAATAAGCGCCACAACAACCGCATATCAAAACCAAGACAGAAACTCAGAATTGATGAGACATTCTCTTTTGGTCCTATAGACCACCCTCGCGCTCGCCTTTTCGCCCGCTCCGCTGCCGACAATGGCACTAAGCCTTGATCACCGCACTGCTGGACGAGAGCCAGGCCGGCAGCGCATTCGGTTCGAAGAGCATGTTTGCGACGCCTGTACCCGTGCATCGAAGGCCTGGAGCAGATCCGGCGCAATGACCGCACGGCGCAGGCGGTCCAATCGGTGCCTTGCGACCGCCGGAACCGCACCAGCCCCTCGAGCGGCAGGCTGATCTGGATCGCGTGGTGCAGATGGAGATCATTACCACTGGCGATGAGCGCGAACCAAAGGCTCCCTCCCTCCCAAAACACGACCCTGCCGATGCCAGCGATCTGCAGGACGAGAGGCTATTCTGACGCCGCAGAACTGCAAGACACCCGTGGTTCCCATAGGAACCGAACGCAGGGTCCGCTCAGGATTGCAAGGCACAGGCCATTCGGTGTCGTCGGGATATTCGGCGCGCCATGCCATCAGTCCAGAGTACGGTGAATGACGCCCCGCATGTGACGGTCAAGGCCGTCGACTGCCAGATCGGCGTTCTTTTGCTCCAGCGCATCAATGATTGCGAGATGCTCGCGCATCGCTTGAACAGTGTTCGCAGTGCCCACCGATTCTGCGTTCAGCAGCCGCAACAGATACATCTTGCGCTGCAGCCGGGCATAGATCGCTGAGATTTCCTCATTGTCGTAGGCGCCAATGAAGCTGCCGTGGAATTCGAACTCGAGCGCCCGGACTGGTCCGCGATAAGTTTGCTCGTCGTGGACCCCTTCAACATAAGCGATGATCTCCTCGTGCGCCGTGCGCATCTCACCGATCCAGCCGGCCGGCAAGCGGCGGGCAAAACGGCGGAGCCCCTCTCGCTCAAGCAAGCCGCGCAACTGGAAGGTTTCTCGCACGAACCGGACATCGGGGTAAAAGATCGTGATCCCGACGCGGCGGCGCACGCTGATGAGGCCCTCGGCCTCCAGCAGCGTCGTTGTTTCCCGCATCGGCGAAAGCGATTGGCCTAAGATGCGCCCGAGCTCTTCCTGCTTCAGTGTCTGACCCAGCTTAAGGCGTCGTTCGAGCAGCGCGTCGAAGAACGCCGTGTAGCCGGCGTTGTCGATATCACCGCGCATGACGACTCCCATTTTACGATGCCGGACATCACTAAGCGCAATGCTCACCGCGCGTTGACTTGACAGATACCGGCCGATACCGTGCCTTTATCGCGCCAATAAATATATTTCAACTACGCCAGCGCGAGCCGAACGGGGCGGAAACCCTGGAAGATGGCAATTGGTCGGGCCGGCTTAGCCGGTGCGTCAGGGAGGAACAATCATGACTGACAACAATGTATCCGCAGCGACGCCCTGGACGCGCCGCAAGGTTCTGGGGACTGCCGCGAGTGGTCTTGCGCTGGCCGCAGGAGCAGGCCTCTTCACCCCGGCGCTCGCGCAGGGCAAGAAGCTCACCTACTGGGGCGGGCTGATCTTTTCCGACGACGCCAACAAGCTGCTCGTCGACACAATCAACGCCTGGGGCGCCGCCAACGGCGTCGCGACCGAAGTGGTGATGATCAACCAGAACGAGATCACCCAGAAGGTCTCTGCGGCCGTCTCTTCCAACACGATGCCCGACGCCCTCGACCTGGGTCTCGACCTCCTGCGGCTGCTCTCAGCACAAAATGTCTTCATCCCGCTCGACGACCTCTACGCCAAGATCGGTGCGGCGCAGGGCGGTTGGTACGAAGGCGTCGACCGTGCGACCGGGATGAGCAGCGGGCGCACTGGCGTTCCCTTCGGCGTAAACGGCAACCTACTTCTGCGCCGCAAGGACCTGCTCGAACCCCTAGGGTTCACGGCCGCTCCCGCGACGTGGGACGAACTCGTCGCACAGGCGACTGCCGTTAACGCGCCCCCGGTGTTCGGGCTGGGTCTTGCGCTCTCCAACGTTGGCGATGCCAACGTACAAGTCGACGTCCTTCACTCGTTCGGTGGCCGAATCGCTGATGACGCCGGCGAAAAGGTGACCATCAAGTCCGAAGAAACGCGGGCCTACCTCACCTGGCTCAAGAACGCCTGGGATAAGGGCATCTTCCCGCCCGGCAACACCACCTGGGACGGTGCCGGCGACAACCAGGCCTTCCTCGGCGGGCAGGCCGCCTTCATCGCCAATACCGGTTCCGTGGGCATCGCGGCGAAGAAAGACGATCCGGAACTCTTCGCCGGCAGTGCGTTCTCCCCGCTCCCGGGTGGACCGAAGGGCGTCATGTCTCCGATCAACGTGCAGCTCCGGGCAATCCCGGCGGCGAGCCAGAACCAGGAGGAGGCCAAGGCGCTCATCGAGCACCTCAGCAACCCCGAGTTCATGAACGCCTACTTCAACGTGGCGATCTACGGTCCCGTGCTCAAGGACCAGGCCAAGCTCCAGGCGTTCGATGGTGCTAACACCATCCTCACAGGGCTCTTGGGCCTGTCGGAGGCCGGCACCGCACCGGCTTTCCCGGATGTCTACAACACCGCCTATTCCGATGTGTCCGCCAACTGGGTTATCCCCAAGATGGCGCAGCGCGTCGTCGTCGACGGGTGGGACTTCGACCGGGCGATGGATGAGGCCCAGGCCTCCGCGCAGGCGATTTACGACAAGTACTGAGACTTCGGTGCAGCGGGTGGGCGGCCTTGGTCGCTCACCTGTCCCGACGCAGTTGGACTGACCCGATGGCCGAAACTCCCATACTGTCGCCCGTTAGGCGGAGAGGCCTCTCTCGACTCAACATATTCGCCTACCTGCTTGTCGCGCCGGTGGTGCTGCTGATCGTCGGGCTCGTCGGCTATCCCTTCTTCTTTGCCATCTGGATATCGTTCACCGACCAGGTGATCGGAAATGTCGGCAAATGGATTGGCTTTACCAACTTCCAGTACCTGGCCAAGAATTCGACCTTCGCGGCATCGATCTGGAACACTATCACAATCGTCTTGTGGTCAGACGCATTGAAGCTGCTGATCGGGCTCGGGCTAGCGCTCCTCGTTCATCAGCATATTCCAGGCCGCGGCATCTTCCGGTCATTCCTCATGCTGCCTTGGGCGATGCCAGCCTTCGTGGCGTTTCTCACCTGGCGCGTGCTGTATCAACCGATTGGTGGCGGTATCAGCCTCGTACTCTCGGCGACCGGCATCCACACGGGGGTGATCGACTGGCTCGGCCAGCGCTCGACTGCGATGCCCGCGGTAATCGCCGCCTCGGTCTGGCGTGGTTTCCCGTTCTGGTTCGTATCGATCCTCGCGGCACTGCAGGCGGTACCAAAGGAGCTGTACGAGGCTGCCCGCGTGGACGGCGCCAACGCCTGGCAGCGCTTCTGGACAGTCACCGTCCCGGGCATCCGCCAGGTGGTGATCGTGACCATACTTTTGTCGTCCATCTGGACCGCAAATGGTTTCGAGCACGTGTGGCTCCTGACGCAGGGCGGTCCTTCCGATGCCACAATCGTTTTCCCAGTGCTCGCATACTTTGGTATGCAGACGCAGCGCATCGGTGAAGCTGCGGCTGTTTCGGTGTTCACGCTGCCAGTGCTGATCCTCCTCGTGATCCTCGCCACTTCGCTGATGCTCAGGGACGAGGAATGACGGCCGTCAGTCTCACCGCGGCGGAACAGGCACGCGGGGCCGCCCGTGCGGGTCAGCGTCGGTTTCTCATCGGGCGCATCCTCAGCTATGCGGCCCTAGTATTGGCGGTCATCCTGGTGCTGTTCCCCATCTATTGGATGGTGATTACGTCGCTCAAAGTGCCGCGCGAGATCATGCGTCAACCCTCGCTCTGGCCACAGGCTCCTACCCTCAACAACTACATCACATTGCTGACCGAGAAGGGGTTCCTGACCGCCATCCGGAACAGCTTCATCGTCGCCTCCACGGTGACGATCATCTCGGTGCTGATCTCGTCTTTCGCCGCGTATTCGATGGTGCGCTTTCGCTACCGCTTCCGCGGCTTGATCGGCCGGCTCATTCTGTTTGCCTATCTGACGCCAACCTCGCTGCTGTTCATTCCGCTGTCGATCGTGATGGCCCAACTTCGCTTGGGCAATTCTCTGTTGGGCCTGACGCTGGTCTACCTCACATTCTCGCTGCCGCTCTCAACCTGGCTGCTCCAAGGTTATTTCCGCGCGGTGCCGCGGGAACTTGAGGAACAAGGTATGGTCGATGGGTTGACCCGCTTCGGCGCCCTGATCCGGATCGTGCTGCCGCTTTCGGGTCCTGGGATCGCGGCCGTTGCGATCTTCACGTTTACCGGCGCGTGGAACGAACTTCTATTGGCGCTCGTGCTAATCACTTCCGAAAGCCAGCGCACGGCTCCGCTCGCCCTCAACTACCTCATCACATCGGACGTGCTGCCCTGGGGGCCATTGATGGCAGGCGCTGTGCTGTCGTCGGTGCCGTTGATGATTCTCTATTTCGTTGCCCAGCGCTTCATGGTCGCTGGGCTGACGGCCGGTTCAGTCAAAGGATAAGGACGACTTGAGATGAAGATCCGCGTTGCGGTTGGCCAGTTTCACGAACTCAGCGAGGAGCGCCTGAGCTTCGCCCAGCAGATCGGCGCGACGGGCCTGCAGATGAACAACCCGACACTGCCTGGCGACGAGCGCTGGGAACAAGAGGATATCCGCGCGCTGGTCGAGCAGGTCGAGGGCCATGGCCTCAAATTCGAAGCGATAGAGAACGTACCCACGCATTTCTACCATAAGGTCATGATGTGCCTCGACGGTCGCGACGAGCAGATCGAGAACTACCAGCATACCATCCGCTCGGTGGCCCGCGCTGGCATCCCTGTCCTGGGCTATCACTTCATGCCCAACTCGGTGTGGACCACCGATCGCTCGGCCGCGACGCGCGGTGGCGCCGTCGCGCGCCAGTTCGACATGGACGTGGTCGAGGCCAATGCCGATAATCTCGAACTGCTCCGTTCTTTCATGCCGACCACCCTCGGCCGGGCGTCGTCGATGCCGCTCTTCGGCAAAGACGGACCGACGATCACCGAAGAGCAAATGTGGGCAAACTACGAATACTTCATCAAGGCGGTGCTGCCGGTGGCCGAAGAGGAAGGATTGCGGCTCGCGCTTCATCCCGACGACCCACCGGTGCCAATGCTAGGCGGCGTGGCGCGGCTGTTCTACCGGCCGTGGGGCTTCAAGCACGCCTATGAGCTGGCGGGTGGGAGCAAAGCTTGGTCGCTCGATCTCTGCCTCGGCTGCTGCTCAGAGATGCCGGGCGGCAAGGACAATGTCCGCGAGATGATCGAGTATTTCGCACCCAAGGGCTCCATCGCCTACATCCATTTCCGGGATGTGCAGGGCACCGTCCCTAATTTCACGGAATGCTTCATCGGCGACGGCAATTATGACCCTGCGGAAGTGATCGTGATGCTGGCTGAGAACGGCTTCGACGGCTTCCTGCTCGACGACCATGTGCCCAAGATGGATGGCGACAGCGACTGGAACCATCGCGGTCGCGCCCATGCCATCGGCTACATGCAGGGACTGATCAGCATGGGGCAGTATCTGCTCAAGCAGCAAATTTAGGGGGCTGTGGTCTATAGGTCGGTCGCGGTACGGCCGTCTGCCACATGGGCACACGCGCTCGGCGCCGCCCGCGTACCGCCAAAGAGGCGGGTCTTGCCGCGCCTGACACAGAGCAAGCCACGATCGCCGGAATCAAATGGCAGCTTGCGCAGCCTACTGTAGCGGTTCGCGCCGCTTTGAGGTCTCTTCCACCGATCGGCGAAGCCGGTCGGACTGTTGAGGCGAAGTCTGGTTGCGTCAGGCTAGCGGGGTAGAGGTGGCTCGGTTTGTCTGAACAGGTTGCGGGGGTTCGCTAAGTGGATCGTCTGCCGTTTTATGCCGCTGCCGGGATTGGCATCAGCGCGTTGAAGTAGGCGTTGTCAGGCGTCT
>JBKJTB010000436.1:0-43150 GCA_046594305.1 Devosia sp.
ATATCGTCGACGTGCTGGTGGGCAAAGAGACCGAGAAGGTGCTGAGCAACGGGCACCACAACCAGGCCGTGTTCGGCAAGGGCGACGAGCTCGACGCCAAGGGCTGGTTGTGGTGCCCGTTGCTCAGCACCTTCTCGGTCTCTTTGCCCACCAGCACGTCGACGATATGGCCGGCGCCGAAGCGCTGGCCGGTCCGGTAAATGGCCGCGAGCACTTTGATCGCGGCTTCCGTGCCGTCCCAGGTTTCGGCGGGCGACAGGCAGGCGTCGCAGCCGCCGCAATCGCCGGGATGGTCCTCGCCGAAATGCTTGAGCAGCGCCTGCCGCCGGCAGCTTGCGGTCTCGCAGACGGCGAGCAAGGCCTCAAGCTTCCGCCGCTCGATGCGCTTGACCTCCTCGGGCGCTTCGCCTTCGTCGATCATCCGGCGGCGCTGCACCACGTCGCTCATGCCGTAGGTCATGAACGCATCGGACGGCAGCCCGTCGCGCCCGGCGCGGCCGGTCTCCTGATAATACGCCTCGATCGAGCCGGGCATGTCGAGATGCGCTACGTAGCGCACGTCCGGCTTGTCGATCCCCATGCCGAAAGCGACGGTGGCAACGAGGCAGACCGCATCCTCCTTGAGGAACGCATCCTGATGGCGCGACCGCACGGCCGCCGGGAGCCCAGCATGATAGGGCAGCGCCGGCACGCCCTGGCCGGTGAGCCACTCGGCGGTGTCCTCGACCTTGTTGCGGGAGAGGCAATAGACGATGCCGCTCTCGTTCTTGTGGCGCTTCAGGAACTCCAGCAGTTGCTTCTTGCCGTTGTTCCGCTCGACGATGGTGTAGCTGACATTGGGCCGGTCGAAGCTGGTGAGGAACACCTTCGCCTGCCGCAGATGCAGCCGGTCGATGATGTCCTCGCGCGTCACCGGATCGGCGGTCGCCGTCAGCGCCACGCGCGGCACGTTGGGGAACAGTTCGGCGAGCCGCGACAGCGCGCGATAATCCGGGCGGAAATCATGGCCCCACTGGCTGACGCAATGCGCCTCGTCGATCGCGAACAGCGCGATATCGACGTCCGATATCATCTGCAGGAAGCCGGCGGTCATGATCCGCTCGGGGGCAACATAGAGCAGGTCGAGTGCGCCGCGGCGGAGCAGGGTTTTGACGCCTGCCGATTGTTCGGGTGTCATCGAAGAGTTCAGCGCTTCGGCGCGAACGCCCTGTTGGCGCATCGCTTCCACCTGGTCGCGCATCAAGGCGATCAGCGGCGAAATCACGATGCCGATGCCGTGCCGGCAAAGCGACGGCACCTGGTAGCAGACGGATTTTCCGGCGCCGGTTGGGAACAGCACCACCGCATCGCCGCCGCCAACGATGTGCGAGACGACGTCGCCCTGCTGCCCGCGAAATTCGGCATGGCCGAAGATCTTGTGCAGCACATCGTGCGGGTCGGGGCGGAGGTCGAGCAAGGGGTGGTCTCTGAGTCGGGGCTGAATCTGAACTAGCACAAGCGGCGCAGTCGGGCATCCTCCCCTGTAGCGGAGCGTACGGGGGAGGGGGACCATGCGAAGCATGGTGGAGGGGGCGGCCACAGGCACCGAGTCCAGTCTCGCCCCCTCCACCGCCTACCGGCGGTCCCCCTCCCCCGCTACGCAGGTGAGGATCGCCGACTGCTCGCTTCGGCGGGTTCTGAATCAAAACGGGCGGCACCTTGCGATGCCGCCCGTCCAATTGAATCGCTGTTCTAGCCTTACAGCACGTAGCGGCTGAGATCGGGGTCGGCCGCCATCTTGCCGATGCGGTCGTTGACATAGGCGCGGTCGATCTTGATGACCTCGCCCTTCTTTTCGGGCGCGTCGAACGAGATGTCTTCGACCAGCCGCTCCATGATCGTCTGCAGCCGCCGCGCGCCAATATTCTCGATGGTCGAGTTGACCTTGACCGCCGCGTCGGCGATGGCGTCGATGCCGTCATCCTGGAAGTCGAGCGTCAGCCCCTCGGTCGCCATCAGCGCCACGTACTGCTTGATCAGCGACGCGTCGGTGTCCTTGAGGATGCCGACGAGATCGTCCTTGGTCAGCGCCAGCAGTTCGACGCGGATCGGCAGGCGGCCCTGCAGCTCGGGCAGCAGATCCGACGGCTTGCTCACATGGAACGCGCCCGACGCGATGAACAGGATGTGGTCGGTCTTGACCGGCCCGTACTTGGTCGACACCGTCGTGCCCTCGATCAGCGGCAGCAGATCGCGCTGCACCCCTTCACGGGACGGGCCGGAGTAGTGGCCGCCCGACGCGACCTTGTCGATCTCGTCGATGAACACGATGCCGTGGTTCTCGGTGAGCTCGACGGCTTCACGCGTCAGCTGATCCTGGTCGAGCAGCTTGTCGGCCTCGTCGGCCATCAAGAGCTGGTGGCTGTCCTTGACCTTGACCTTGCGCTTGGCTGATTTGCCGCCCAGCGCCTTGCCGATCATGTCCTGGATGTTGATCATGTTGGGCTGGCCGGGGATCTCGAACATGCCACCCTGGCCCGGTGCCTGGCCGCTCACTTCGATCTCGATCTCGCGGTCGTTGAGCTCGCCGCTGCGCAGCTTCTTGCGGAAACTATCGCGCGTCGCGGCGCCAGCGCTGGCGCCGACCAGCGCATCGAGCACGCGCTCTTCGGCGTTGTCGTGCGCCTGCTGCTTGACCGCCTCGCGGCGGATATCGCGCAGCACTGCAATGCCGTTCTCGACCAAGTCGCGGATCATCTGCTCGACGTCGCGGCCGACATAGCCGACCTCGGTGAACTTCGTCGCTTCGACCTTGATAAACGGCGCCTGCGCCAGCTTCGCCAGCCTACGGCTGATCTCGGTCTTGCCGACGCCGGTGGGTCCGATCATCAGAATGTTCTTGGGCGTCACTTCGTGGCGCAGATCTTCGGGGAGCTGCTGCCGGCGCCAGCGGTTGCGCAGCGCCACCGCGACGGCGCGCTTGGCGTCCTTCTGGCCGATGATATAGCGGTCGAGTTCGGCCACGATTTCGCGTGGGCTGAGGGTCGATGGATCGGCCATGGTCTTGTCCTTCGTAACGCCTTCCGGGCGAAGCGCGTCGTCATTGTTCCCGCCGTCAAAGGCCGGGCTATTGGGTTCGTTCAGCATATCAGGCCTCGATCTTTTCGAGCGTCACGCTTTCGTTGGTGTAGATGCAGATCTCGGCCGCGATCTTCATCGCCTTGCGGGCGATATCCTCGGCATCGAAATCGGTGTTCTCGGCCAGCGCCAGCGCGGCGCTCTGCGCATAATTGCCGCCCGAGCCGATGGCGATGACGCCCTTGTCCGGGGTCAGCACGTCGCCATTGCCGGTGATGACAAGCGTCGTGTCCTTGTCGGCGACGATCATCATCGCCTCGAGGTGGCGGAGGGCCCGGTCGCCGCGCCAGTCCTTGGCGAGCTCCACCGCGGCGCGCATCAACTGGTCGGGGTACTGCTCGAGCTTCTTCTCGAGCCGCTCGAACAGCGTGAAGGCGTCGGCGGTCGAGCCGGCAAAGCCGCCGATCACCTTGTCGCCGACGAGCCGGCGGACTTTCTTGGCATTGTGCTTCATCACGGTGTTGCCGACCGAAACCTGGCCGTCGCCGGCGATCACCACCTTGTTGCCCTTCCTGACCGACACGATCGTCGTGCCGTGCCAGCCCGGAAATTCGTTGTCCTTTGACATTCAACACTCCAAAAGGATTTCACCCTATTTAGGGTTGATAGAACCGAATGCAATGATCGGCATTTGCCGATGAAAGGCGGGCCGATGGCGCTAAATTTTGTTAAGGCAAGCAAACGTGTGGTCACAAAGAAGCCCGACGGATCCACGTCAAGCAAGCCGTTGAGGCAGCTACCTGCAGCCAAGCAAACGGTCGCGACTGCAAACAAGGCCCGCACGGCCACGGTTCCCCGGACGACCAATGAGACCGACATTTCCGTGTCGGTTAATCTCGATGGATCAGGCACTTACGACATCGAGACCGGCATCGGCTTCCTCGACCATATGCTCGATCAGCTGAGTAAGCATTCGCTGATCGACATTACCGTCCGGGCAAAAGGCGACCTCCACATCGACTTCCACCACACGGCGGAGGACGTCGGCATCGCCTTGGGCGAGGCGGTCAAGCAGGCGCTCGGCGACAAGAAGGGCATCCGCCGCTACGCGTCGTCGGACCTCGTGATGGACGGGACGTTGACGCGGGTGGCGCTGGACGTGTCCGGCCGGCCTTTCCTCGTCTGGAAGGTCGAGTTCAATCGCGACAAGGTCGGCGAGATGGACACAGAACTATTCCGCGAGTGGTTCCAGGCGTTTGCGATGAACGCCGGGATCACGCTCCACGTCGAAAATCTCTACGGCGACAACAACCACCACATCGCCGAATCGGCGTTCAAGGCGCTGGCGCGGGCGTTGCGGGATGCGGTCGAAATCGATCCGCGGGCGGCGGACAGGATTCCGAGCACCAAGGGCACGCTGTAGAAGCCAATAGCGAATAGTGAGTAGCGAATAGGGGCGAACCCCCATTGGCTATTCGCTCAGCTTAGTTGAAGCCGTGGCTCGAGCCGGCGTAGATCGCGAAACCAGCGACGGCCAGCGCGAAAATCAGCAGGGCCAGCGCCAGATAGCCCATGAAAATGCCCTGGGTGGGCTTCTCGTTGTTCACCGGCTCGGCGTGCGTGTCGGTCGGGGTGGCCATCGCGAAAGTCTCCGTTAGCGGCGGCAAGCCTGCGCCGCTTCCATGCGGCGCCGATTTGCTCTAATCCGGTTCCATGACCCTCTACTCTATCTTCGAAAAACCGCAAGCCAAGGCGGCAAAGGATCGCGCGCCGGTCGCCATTGCCGAGCGGTTTTCGTGGTTTGCCATGCTGCTGACTCCGCTTTTCGCGCTGGTCAACGGCCTGTGGCTGGTGCTGACCTTCTGGATCGCGCTGGTGATGGGCCTCGGCTACGCCTCGCGCGTCATCGGCCCCGAGGCCGCCTTCGGGCTCTATGCGGTGGTCGTCCTCTTCCTCGGCTTCGAGGCCCCGGCGCTGCGCCGCGACTGGCTGCTGCTGCGCGGCTGGCAGTGGCGCGGCGATATGATTGCGTCGGCCGAAGACCTGGCACAGCGCGATTTCCTGAGCCAGCGCAAATGACAGCGTCGGTTGCGATCGTCGATTACGGTGCGGGCAATCTCCGCTCCGCCAGCAAGGCTTTCGAGCGCGCCGTGCGCACCCTCGATGCCGACATCGCCGTGGCCGTCACCTCCGAACCCGAAGTCGTCCGTCGCGCCGACCGCATCGTGCTGCCCGGCGTCGGCGCCTTCGCCGACTGCATGAACGGGCTGGTTGCCGTCAAAGGCATGCGCGATGTGCTCGAGGAGCGCGTCATCAAGGCCGGCGTGCCGTTCCTCGGCATCTGCGTCGGCATGCAACTGATGGCGACGACGGGCCGCGAGAAGGGCGATCATCCCGGTCTCGGCTGGATCCCCGGCGCCGTGGTGCGGCTTGAGCCGGCCGGCGGCCTCAAGGTGCCGCACATGGGCTGGAACACGCTGCACTTCACGCAACCGCACACGCTGCTCGAGGGGATCGCTGACGGCGATGCGGGGCTGCATGCCTATTTCGTCCACTCCTATCACCTCGCGACCAACGATCCGGCGACGCTCTACGCCACCGCCGAGTACGGCGAGGCGGTCACCGCCTGCGTCGGGCGCGACAACATGTTCGGAACGCAGTTCCATCCCGAAAAGAGCCAGACGCTCGGGTTGAAGCTGATCGAGAATTTTCTGGGATGGACACCTTGATCCTGTTTCCTGCCATCGATCTGAAGGATGGGCAGGCTGTGCGCCTGAAGCTGGGCGACATGGCGCAGGCGACGGTGTTCAACACCGATCCCGCCGCGCAGGCCCGCACTTTTGAGGCGCAGGGCTTTCGCTATCTGCACGTCGTCGATCTTGATGGTGCTTTTGCCGGCGAGAGCCGCAACGGGCATGCGGTCGAGGCGATTCTCCGCGCCGTGAAGATGCCGGTGCAGCTTGGCGGCGGCATCCGCACGCTGGCCCACATTGAGAACTGGCTCAGCAAGGGCCTGAGCCGCGTCATCCTCGGCACCGTGGCGCTGCGCGATCCCGAGCTGGTGAAGGCGGCGGCCAAGCGCTTCCCCGGCAAGATCGCGGTCGGCATCGACGCACGCGGCGGCAAGGTGGCAGTCGAGGGCTGGGCCGAGACGTCGGAACTCGACGTGATCGAGATGGCGCGGCGTTTCGAGGGCGCGGGCGTTGCGGCGATCATCTACACGGACATCGACCGCGACGGGGTGCTCGCCGGCATCAACTGGTCCGGCACGCTGGCGCTGGCGCGCGCCGTCACCATCCCGGTCATTGCCTCGGGCGGCCTCGCCTCGATGGACGACATCGAGCGGCTGAGCCGGCCCGAATGCCAGATCCTCGAAGGCGCCATTACCGGCCGCGCGCTCTATGACGGCCGTATCGATCCCGCCGCGGCGCTGGCGGTGCTCCGCGGCATCCCCGCATGAGCACGCCGCGCTTTCCGATGGGCCTCTATTGGTGGCTGCTGGCGCTGATCGTGCTGTTCGCCATGCTGCCGCTGCTGACGACGCTGTTCGCCGTCGGCATCGCCGACGCCAATGGCTGCACCATCAGCGAAAGCGTGCTCACTCAGTGCATCATCGGCGGTGCCGATTGGGGCTATTGGCTGCAGTTCGGCGGCATATCGGCCCTATACATGCTGCTGACATTTCCGGTGGCGTTCGTGCTGTTTATCATCTGGCTGATTGTCCTTTTGATCCACAGGGGTGTGTTCCGCCGCCGGGTGACGGCATGAGCCGCGAAGCGGCCGGCGCGCCGCCACCCGCGCCGTTCGAGATGAAGATCTATTGGCAGGTGCTCGGCCTCATCGCCTTTTTTGCGCTGGCGCCGTGGGTGCTGGTCTATGTCGCCGCGGTGATCGGCGACCTCAATGGCTGCACCATCTCGGCGACTGAAGCCTTGCCATGCCTCATCGGCGGGGTCGACCGCGGCGATATGGTGTTCGGTCTCGCGAGCTTTGCCGACTTCGCCTATATCAGCCTCTCGGTCGGGCTGATGCTGGGGCTGATCTGGATCGCCATTCTATGGGTCAGCTACATGGCCTGGCGGCGCAAGGCCCTGGGGGTTCGCGACTACACGAAAGTCGAGGTCAATTTCGGCTACTATTTCGCCGCGCTCGTCGCGATCCTCGCCGGAGCGGCCGCAGTCTTCGCTGGCTGGCTGCCGGGCCCGGTGATCTTTCTCGTGATCTTTGTCGCCATCTTCTGGATCTTCTCGTTCCTCATGGCCGTGTCGGTGGCCATCCGCGACAGGATGCGGAAATCATGACGCTCAAGACCCGCATCATCCCCTGCCTCGATGTCAAGGACGGCCGCGTCGTCAAGGGCGTGCAGTTCGTCGATCTGATCGATGCCGGCGACCCGGTGGAAGCTGCCATTGCCTATGACGCCGCGGGCGCCGACGAGCTCTGCTTCCTCGACATTACTGCGAGCTCCGACAATCGCGAGACGATCTTCGACGTCGTGGCGCGTACGGCCGAGCAATGCTTCATGCCGGTCACCGTCGGCGGCGGCGTGCGCCGGATCGAAGACATCCGCCGCTTGCTGCTGAGCGGCGCCGACAAGGTGGCGATCAACTCCGCCGCGGTGAGCGATCCCGACTTCGTTGCCCGCGCCGCCGACAAGTTCGGCGACCAGTGCATCGTCGTTTCGATCGACGCGCGCCAGCGCCTGTCGCAGGGCATCGGCGGCGACAATCACAGCGAATGGGAGACGTTCACGCATGGCGGCCGTCAACGCACCGGCCTCGACGCCGTCGAGTTCGCGGTGCGGATGGTCGAACTCGGCGCCGGCGAATTGCTGGTCACCTCGATGGATCGCGACGGCAGCAAATCCGGCTTCGATCTCGAACTGACTCGCGCCATCGCCGACGCAGTGCATGTCCCGGTGGTCGCCTCGGGCGGTGTCGGCTCGCTCGACGATCTTGTCGCCGGCGTCAAGCAGGGCCACGCCAGCGCCGTGCTCGCCGCCTCGATTTTTCACTTCGGCACCTTCACGGTGGGCGAAGCCAAGCGCTATCTTGCCGATCACGGCATTCCCATGCGGATGGACTGAAATGACGTTCTCCCTCGAACAGCTCAACGATCGCGTCCTGGCCCGCAGCACCGCGGCACCCGCCGAAAGCTACACGGCAAAACTTCTCAGCGAGGGGCTGGAGCGATGCGCCAAGAAATTCGGCGAGGAGGCGGTCGAAGCCGTCATTGCCGCGGTCTCCAAGGACCGCAAGGCTACGGTGTCCGAAGCGGCTGACGTCATTTATCACCTGCTCGTCCTGCTCAAGGCATCCGGCGTCACGCTCGACGACGTGATGGTTAGCCTTGATCGGCGCACGGCGCAAACCGGCCTTGAAGAGAAGGCAGGGCGGAAGCCATGACCAGGAAAGAGCGCTGATGGCGGACCACAAGAAGCTCGAGCCCTATCACCGGTTTTCGAAGGCCGAGTGGGCGCAGTATCGCGACGGCGAGCCGATGACGCTGAGCGCCGCCGACATCGAGCGGCTGCGCGCCATGACCGACCCGATCTCGCTGGCGGAAGCCGAGGAGATCTACCTGCCGCTCAGCCGCCTGATCTCGTTTTATGTCGAGGCGGCGCAGGCGGTGCACCGCGTCTCGACGCGCTTCCTCGGCACCGAGGACCGCGAGATCCCTTTCATCATCGGCGTCGCGGGATCGGTGGCCTCGGGCAAGTCGACGACGTCGCGCATTCTGCGTGCGCTGCTGCAGCGCTGGCGCACCTCGCCCAAAGTCGACCTCATCACCACGGACGGTTTCCTCCTGCCGAACGCCGTTCTGGACGAGCGCGGCCTCGCCGCCCGCAAGGGGTTTCCAGAAAGCTATGATCGCGCCGCGCTGCTGGCGTTCCTCGGCGACATCAAATCGGGCAAGGGCGAAGTTCGCGCGCCGGTCTATTCGCACCTCGTCTACGACATCATCCCCGGCGAGTTCACCACCATCGACCGCCCGGACATCCTGATCGTCGAAGGCCTCAACATTTTGCAGGCCGGTGAGCTGTCGAAGTCCGGCAGGCCGCTGCTGTTCGCCTCCGACTTCATCGATTTCTCGATCTATATCGACGCGGACGAGACTGATCTGCGCGACTGGTTCATGGTGCGCTTCCGCGCGCTGCGCGAATCGGCGTTCACCGACCCCAAGAGCTTCTTCCGCCGCCTCGCAGAAATGCCCGCTGCCGAGGCCGAGGGGTTTGCGCTGCAGGCCTGGGACAACATCAATCTGGTCAATCTGCGCGAGAACATTCTGCCGACACGCAGCCGCGCCGATCTGATCCTCAAGAAGGCAGGGAATCACACGGTGGAAGAGGTGATGCTGCGGCGGGTGTAGGCTGGCAGTCGGGTGGGTGGGGGCTTGTCGCCTGCGCGAAGCCCTAAATCTCGACCTTATGTTCCAGCGCCATCTGCGCCAGATCTCGTATCGGCCGTGCCCCAATATGCGAGATCACTTCCGACGCCGCGAGGCAGCCCGCCGACAATGACGTACGCAGATCGCGGCCACGCGCCAGTGCCAGCAAAAATCCCGACGCGAACAGATCGCCGGCTCCCGTCGCGTCGACGACCGACGCCACCGGATAGGCCGGCACCGTCACCACCTCGCCCTCGTGGATCGCCATTGCGCCCTGGGAGCCCATGGTGATGGCGGCCAGTTCGCAATCCTTGGCGATCTGCGCCACCGCCGCCTGCAAGCTGTCGGTCTGGTACAGCGCCTTGGCTTCTTCGATATTGGCGAAGACGTAGTCGATGGTCTTCGACCGCATCAGGTCGAGGAACTCGTCGCGGTAGCGGTTGACGCAGAACGGGTCGCTGAGCGTGATCGCCGTTGGCCGCTCGTGCTTGTGGGCGAAATGCGCCGCGGTGACGAAGGCCTTCTTCGCTTCTGGCGGATCCCAGAGGTAGCCCTCCATATAGGTCACCGCCGCGGCGCCGATTTCTTCTTCCTTGATGTCGGCAGTGGTGAGCTGCTGGCAGGCCCCGAGATAGGTGTTCATCGTCCGCTCGCCGCCCGGCGAGACCAGAATCATCGAGCGCGCAGTAGCCGGGCCGTCGGTCAGCCGGCTGACCTTGTAGTGGACGCCGATGTTGTGGAAATCGTCGGCGAACACGCCGCCCAGCGGATCGGCCGCGACCTTGCCGACGAAGGCCGCGCGGCCGCCGAAATTGGCGACGCCTGCGGCCGTATTGGCCGAGCTGCCCCCCGAAATCTGGCGCTTGCCGGCCGGCATCCGCTCATAGAGGTAGGCCGAACGCTCGGCGTCGACGAGGTGCATGATGCCCTCGTCCATCCCCTCACGCTTGAGGAACGCCGGATCGATGGGCGCGATCACGTCGACGATCGCATTGCCGATGGTGAGCACGTCGAACTGTGTGTCAGCCATTGGCCGCCTGTCTCTGTTGGTTCCGGGCGCGGAAATAGCGGGGATCGCGGCTTTGCGCAACGCCGGGTTGCGGCGGGAGCCGGGCGAACCCAGATTAGTCGCCCGCTGGAGGGCACATCATGATCGATCTCGACCTTATCCTCGCCATTGCGCACCATTTTGCCGTGTTTTCCGTCTTCGGCCTGCTGCTGGCGGAAGTGGTGCTGCTGCAGCCCGGACTCACTGCCGATCGCATCCGCCAGCTCGGCATGATCGACAGTTTCTATGGCGCCGCATCGGTCCTGGTCGTTATTGCCGGCGTATCGCGGGTGATCTGGGGCGCGGCGGGCTGGGAATATTACGTCACCAACTGGGCCTTCTGGGCCAAGATGGCGGCGTTCATCCTGGTCGGCATCCTCTCGGTGCCGCCGACCATCGCCGTGCTCCGCTGGCGCAAGGAACTGGCGGCCAATCCCGCCTTTTCGCCCGATGTCGCCCAAGTGTCGCGGCTCCGCCGCTTCTTCGCCGGCGAACTGGTCGCCTTCGCGTTTATCCCGGCGTTCGCCGCTGCGATGGCACGTGGGTATGGGGCCATCTGAGGGTCCTCCTTTTGCGCTCTGGACCGAGCGATCCCAAGCGGGTTCGTTCGGCCAACCGCTAGGCCGTGCCCGCCGGTGCCCCGTCCCAATCCTTCGGCGCGGGTGTCTTGGGCTCGAACCGGCACCATTCGGCGATGATGCAGCGGTAGCATTCGGGCTTTCGGGCCTTGCAGACATAGCGGCCGTGGAGGATCAGCCAGTGGTGCGCGTGGAGGAGGTATTTCTCCGGCACGACCTTCAAGAGCCCAAGTTCCACCTCGAGCGGGTCCTTGCCCGGCGCCAGCCCGGTGCGGTTGCTGACCCGGAACAGGTGCGTATCGACCGCGATTGTCGGCTGCCGGAAGGCGATGTTGAGCACCACATTGGCGGTCTTCCGCCCGACGCCCGGCAGCGTCTCCAGCGCCTCGCGATCGGCTGGCACTTCACCGCCATAGCGCTCGATCAGCTGCTGGCTGAGGGCGAAGACGTTTTTGGCCTTGTTGCGGTAGAGCCCGATGGTCTTGACCAGATCGGTGATCGTCTCGACCCCCAGTTTCACCATCTTTTCGGGCGTATCGGCCAGCTTGAACAGCGCTGGCGTCGCCTTGTTGACCCCGGCATCCGTCGCCTGCGCCGACAGCACCACAGCCACCAGCAGCGTAAACGGGTTGACCGCGAACAGCTCGCCCTTGGGTTCGGGGGTGTCGCGCTCGAAGGCGGCAAAGATCGCCTCGATCTCATCCTTGCCGGGACGCTTTGTTGATCGCTTCGCAGGCGATTTCGCCATTCTCAGGACTCCGATTCGGGGGCTATACTCAGACTCATGTCGACAAAGATTCAAGCCAAGCCGCTTTTCGCCGCGACGCTGACGCCGCACCGCTCGCTCTCGCCCCGTGGCAAGCAGCTGGTCATCGGTCTCGTGGCGGCGCTGGCGCTGGTGCCCGGTATTGTCTTTTACGTCGCGGGCGCCTGGCCGGTGGTCGGCTTCATGGGGCTCGACGTGCTCGCCATCTGGGCCGCGCTCACCATTTCGATGCGCGGCGGCAGGGCTTACGAAGTGGTGACGCTCTGGCCCGGCACGCTCGAAATCAAGAAGGTCGACGCCAAGGGCGCCGAGGACGTGCTGACCTTCCTGCCGTTCAACGTCCGCTTCATGATCGACCGCGACTACAATGAGCGCGTCACCGGCCTCTGGCTGCGCGAGCAGGAGCGGCGCATTGCGCTCGGCGCCTTCCTCAGCCCCGACGAGAAGCAGAGCTTTTCCAAAGCCTTCGGCACGGCATTGCGTAAGGCGAGGGCATAGCGGTCCATTCCCGGTTGTCATCCCCGCGAAAGCGGGGACCCAACTTTTCCGCCGCGCGAAACGATGAATGGGTTGCCGCTTTCGCGGGAATGACACCGTGGGGAGGTGAAAACCGGGTCGCACCTTATGGGAGATCGGCCTATCTCATGGCCATGACACAGCACCAGATTTTCACTCCCGCCGACGACTACGAGACTGTCCGCGCCGCCATCGCCTATTTGAGCGAAACCGGCGCCGAGGATGTCGACCTCGCCCGGTTTTCTCGCTCGTTGGGACTCACTGAGCGGCAGCTGACCGATCTCTTCCGCCGCTGGTGCGGCCTCTCGCCAAAATCGTTCGCGCAGGCCGTGGCGCTCAATCACGCCAAGCGCCTCCTCGCCGACAAGGCCAGCGTGCTCTCGACCACCTATGAGGTCGGCCTCAGCTCCACCTCGCGGCTGCACGATCTGTTCGTCACCTACGAAGCAATGCCCCCCGGCGCCTTCCGCCAGCGCGGCGAAGGCCTCGACATGGTCTGGGGCGCCGCCCCCTCGCCCTTCGGCACCGCCGTGCTGGTGGTCACCGACTATGGCCTCGCCGGGATCGGCTTTGCCGATGGCGAGCGCGGCATCAAGGCCGCGTTCGAGGATCTGCGCGACCGCTGGCCCAATGCGCGTTTTGCGCGGAACGATGCGCGCGTCGCGCCCGTCGCCGCGCGGGTATTCGAGCCCGGCCGCTGGAACCCGGACGAACCGGTCAAGCTCGTCCTGATCGGCACCGATTTCGAGGTAAAGGTCTGGGAGACGCTGCTGAAGATCCCGGTCGGCCGCGCCACCACCTATCAGTCGGTGGCCGAGCACATCGGCAAGCCATCGGCCTCACGCGCTGTCGGCGCGGCGGTGGGCAAGAATCCCATCAGCTTTGTCGTCCCCTGCCACCGCGTGGTCGGTTCGACCGGCGCCCTCACGGGCTATCATTGGGGTGTTCCGCGGAAGCGGGCGATATTGGGATGGGAGGCGGGGGTTATCGCGGCGTAGCAGCGAGGGCAGCCCCCACCACCAACCTTCGGCTGGTCCCCCTCCCCGTTTCACGGGAGAGGCTGTCGACTGCGATGCGTGGGTTCTGGACAGCCTCTCCCGCGTAGCGGGGGAGGGGGCTGCGGGACGCGGTCGAACGAGGCCGCCCTAGATTTCGATCTTGTTCTTGAGCTTCCCGCTCTTGGTGATGCGATAAACCACCGGCTCGCCGGTCGCCAACTCGCGCTTCAAAATCTGTTCCGGGGTCAGCCCTTCGATCGCCATCACCATCGAGCGCAGCGAGTTGCCGTGTGCAGCGACCAGCACGGTCTCGCCCTCTTTCACAAACGGCAGGATGACCTCGTCGTAATAGGGCAGCGTTCTAGCGGCGGTGTCCTTCAGCGACTCGCCGCCCGGCGGCGGCACGTCGTAGGAGCGGCGCCAGATCAGCACCTGCTCCTCGCCCCATTTTTCCCGCGCGTCATCCTTATTGAGACCGGCGAGATCGCCATAGTCGCGCTCGTTGAGCGCCTGGGAGCGCGTGATCGTCACCTCGGTGAGGCCGAGCTCGTCGAGGATCAAATCGAGCGTGTGCTGCGCCCGCTTCAGCGCCGAGGTGAAGAACCCAGTCGGCTCGAGGCCGGCCGCCTGGATCGTCTGGCCCGCCTTGCGGGCTTCGGCGATCCCCTGCTCGGTGAGTTCCGGATTCTTCCAGCCGGTGAACAGATTTTTGAGGTTCCACTCGCTCTGCCCGTGGCGAACGAGGATCAGCGTACCGGCCATGAATTACTCCTTGAAGCCGAGCACGTCGGCCATATTGTAATATCCCGGCGGCTGGTCGGCCGCCCACAGCGCCGCCTGCACCGCACCCGCCGCGAACATGCCGCGATCCTGTGCGCTGTGGCTGAGCACGATGCGCTCGGTGTCGCCCGCTAGAATGACGCTATGCTCGCCGATGACGCCACCGCCGCGCAGCGTCGCAAAACCGATGCTGCCCGCCTCGCGCGCCCCGGTATGGCCGTCGCGGACCTTCACCGCATGCTGGTCGAGATCGATGTCGCGGCCTTCGGCAGCGGCTCGGCCCAGCATCAGCGCGGTGCCCGACGGCGCGTCGACCTTCTTGTTGTGGTGCATCTCGAGCACTTCGATGTCGTAGCCTGGCAGTGCCTTGGCGGCCTGCCGCACGAGGCCGAGCATGACATTGAGGCCGAGCGAGAAATTGCCGGCCTTGACGATGCGCGCCCCGGCCGAGCCCGCCTTCTGGATCGCCCAATCGTCTTCCTTGGAGCAGCCGGTGGTGCCGATGATGTGGACCAGCCCGCGCACCGCCGACATCTCCGCCAGCATGACGCTGACCATCGGCGCGGTGAAATCGATCAGAACGTCCGCACCTTCGAGCGCTGTGCCGGCGTCATCGCCGATCGCGATACCGAGCGCCCCGGCGCCGGCGAGTTCGCCCACATCGCGGCCGATGGCTGGCGAATCCGGGCGGTCGAAGGCGGAATGGAGCACGAGGCCGGGCGTCGCGACGACGGCCCGTACATTGGCCTGCCCCATCCGTCCGCCGGCTCCGGCGATGGCTACGCGAAGAGTGGTCATGACGCACCCTTAGCGAGGGCGAGCGTCAGAATCCACCGCTTTAGGCAATCGCGTGGCCGCGCATTTCGGCGAGGATGGCGCGCGCGGCAAAGGCCGGATCGGCGGCGGCGGTGATCGGCCGGCCGACGACGAGGTGGCTGGCGCCCGCGGCAATCGCCTCGGCCGGACCCATCACCCGCTTCTGGTCGCCCGCGGCGCTACCTGCCGGCCGGATGCCCGGCGTCACGATCGCCATCTGTGGCCCGACGATGGCGCGCACCATTTCGGCCTCGAGCGGCGAGCAGACGATCCCGCCGATTCCGATGGCGCTGGCCTGGTGGGCCCTGAGCGAGACGAGCCCCGCGGTATCGTCCGCGAACCCCGCCTCGGCGACATCATTGTCGTCCATCGAGGTCAGCACCGAGACACCGAGGATGGTGAGATCCGAGCCAGCGGCGCCCTTCAGCGCGGCCCGCATGCACTGCGGATAGGCATGGACCGTCAGCATCGTGGCGCCGGTCCGCGCGATAGCGGCGACGCCCCGCTCCACCGTGTTGTCGATATCGAGTAGCTTGAGGTCGAAGAACACCCGCTTACCGGCCGCCAGCAGCTCTTTGCCGAGCGCAAGACCGTCGCCGCCGTAGAACAGCTGGTAGCCGATCTTGAAGAAATCGGCCGTGCCGTCGAGCGCGTCGACGATCGCAGCGGCCTCCCTGCGCGTATCCACATCGAGGGCGACAATCAGCGTTCGGGCCATGGCATCTCTCCGATTTATGGGCTCTTGCCTGAGTCAGCCGGCCGGTGCAAGGGCAGGGGGCCGCTGCGCGCAGAAAAGCCCCTTTTCACCTGCTTATTATGCTGGCATAATACTGCCATGCAGCAGCAAGCCCTTTCCGCCATCGTCGCCTGGGTCCGCCTCGACGCGGCGATTCAGACCTTCAATCTGGCGCTTCGCCGGGAGTTCGGGATCACCGGGCTGCAGCTGGCGGTGCTGCGGATTCTGGGCGAGCGGCCGGCCCTGCCGCTGGCCGCGCTGCGCAAATCGCTGGTGATGCATCCGGCAACGTTGGGCCAGTCGATCGACGAATTGCGGGTGCTGGACCTCGCGACGGTCACCCGCGACCCGCGCGACAAACGCGCCAGAATCATCGCCATCACCGACAAGGGCCGCGAACTGATGACCCGGGCGCCGCTCGCCGGCCCGGTGCGGCTGCGCGAGTTCGAGACCGACCCGGCACGGCTCGACGCGCTGAAAGCCGCTTTCGACGATTCGGTCGAGCTGTTCGGGCTGACCGACTACCTCCCGAAAAAGACGGAGGGCCGCTGATGGCCGAAATCGAAGCAACGCCCAATATCGGCAAGGTGCTGGGCAAGCGCCTGCGCACAGTCGGCATCGACACCCGCGAAAAGCTCGAAAAGCTCGGCGATGCCGACGCGTTCCTGCGGCTCTGCGCCGAATTCCCGGAAGACGCCTGCGTCCATACGCGCCTGGCGCTGGCGGGCGCCGTGCGCGGCATCCGCTGGCACGATCTGCCGCAAGCGGTGCAGGCGCAGGTGACGCAGGGCCTCACCCACTAGCATTCGGGTTCCTCTTATCGTAACGTCAGTGTTACGAAGCGAGGGCAAATCGATGCATATCGAACTCAACTATCTGGTCGTGCTGGGCGCGGCCGTCGCGGGCGTGGCGATCAACGCGCTCTGGTACACGGTGCTGTTCAAGGGCGCGGTGACGAAACTGCGCGCCGCCGATCCGACGATCGCCGGCCGCGATCCGGCGCCACCGATGTACGCGATCGCCATCATCGGCCAGATCCTGATGGCGTTCGTTCTCGCCGCGGTGCTCAAGCTTGCCGGGGCAGATTCGGTGTTCGAGGGCGTCCATGCCGCGGCGCTGTTGTGGCTCGGCTTCACCGCGCCGGCGATGACGCAAATTCTGGTTTTCGGCTATCGCAACCGCGGCTTCGTGTTCGTCGATGCGCCGTGCTGGCTGGTCGGCGCCGTGGCGATGGGCGCGATCCTGGGGCAGTGGGGCTAAGGCCGCACGCGCTCGAACAGGGTCGCCGGCGAGCCGCGAAAGTCGACGCGCTCGAACTCGCGGAAGCCGAGGCGAGTGGCGACGCGGATCGAGGGCGCGTTGGCCGGATCGATCATGCACACACTGCGCGGCGCGGCTTGCGTTGTGTCGAACCACGCCGTGATCGCGGCCATCGCTTCGGTCGCATAACCCTTGCCGTGCGCCGCTAGATCGACCTTCCACATGCCCTCGGGGACACCGTCGAAGCGCTGGCCGATGCCGCGGTGGAAATCGGCATAACCGACCTCGGCAACGAGCGTGCCGTCGTGGTCGAAGGCAAGGAACGGGCCGTAGCCGAAGGCGGTCCAGTGGCCGAAATGGCGGAGCAGGCGCGTCCATGCATCCGATGGATGCATCGGTGCCAGTGAGCGGAGGAAATGGCCGGGGTACTTGCCCCAGAATTCCGCGTAGGCGTCGAAATGCGAGGGGCCATGCGGCACCAGCGTCAGCCGCTCGGTCGTGAGCATCAGATGCCGCCGCGCGAGAAGTGGGTGAGCTCGCGCACCATTTGACCAACCTTCCACTGGATGTTGGATTCGTTCGGACTGCCGTCGGCGTCGAACACGTCGGGCGCCGGCCCGAGGCCGAGCAGCGTCGGCACCACCAGCGCGCCGAGCTTGCTGAGCGTGTCGCGCAGATGCGACAGCGCAAAGATCGTCGCGTACTTGCCGTTGCTCACCCCGCCGATGCCGAAGATTGCATGCTTGAACGGGTTGGGCTTCTGCCGACTGACCCAGGAGATGGTGTTGGTGATCAGCGGCGTGACGCCGCCATTGTACTCGGGCGAGATGATGAGGACGATATCGTGGCTGCCGAACAGATCGGCGAGGCGGTTTGCTGCCTCCGGCGTGTGCTCGGCCTCGAGATCCTGATTGAAGATCGGCATCTCGAAATCGGCGAGATCGAGATCGGTGACCGCGACGCCGGCTTCACGGAGCTTTGCCGACATGTGCCGGCGCAGCACTTCGTTGATGGAGTCCTTGCGGAGGGAGCCACAGAGGGTGAGGGCGGTCTTCATAGCGAGCGAATAGCCAGTAGCGAATAGCGAATGGTGTTCCAGTGTGGTGCGCGCATCGTAACCCTATTCGCTATTCGCTATTCGCTATTCGCTATCGCTCAGCTCTCGAAAATATTCTTGAGCTTCGTGAAAAATCCCTCGCTGGTCGGCGAGGTGTCCTTCGTCGTCGCGCGGTGAAACTCTTCGAGCAGTTCGCGCTGGCGCTTGGTCAAGTTCTGCGGCGTCTCGACGTCGAGCTGCACGTAGAGGTCGCCCTGGTCCTTGCTCCGCAGCACCGGCATGCCCTTCTGCTTCAGGCGCACGCGCTGGCCCGGCTGCGTGCCGGGCGCGACCTTCACCTTGGCGCGGGCGGCGTCGAGCGTCGGCACTTCGAACTCGCCGCCGAGCGCCGCCGTCGTCATTGCGATCGGCACACGGGCATAGAGGTCGGCGCCGTCGCGGTGGAACAGGTCGTGCGGCTTCACCGAAATGAAGATGTAGAGGTCGCCCGGCGGGCCACCGCGGAGGCCGGCTTCGCCTTCATTGGCGAGGCGGATGCGGGTGCCGTCTTCGATCCCCTTGGGGATGTCGACGCTGAGCTTGCGGTTCTCCTGCTTGCGGCCCTGGCCGCCGCAATCGGTGCAGGGGTTCTCGAGGATCTGGCCACGGCCCTGGCAGACCGGGCAGGTGCGCTCGATAGTGAAAAAGCCCTGCGCCGCGCGCACCTTGCCGTGGCCGCTGCAATGCTTGCAGGTCGACATGCCGGTGCCGGGCTTGGCGCCGGTGCCCTCGCAGGTGTGGCAGGCGACGAGCGTCGGCACGTCGATCTCGACGGTGCGGCCGAGGAAGGCCTCTTCGAGCGTGATTTCGAGATTGTAGCGCAGGTCCGAGCCGCGCAGCCGCGACTGGCCGCCGCGATTGCGCTGCGCCCCGACGAAGTCGCCAAAAATGTCCTCGAAAATGTCGGACATCGACGAGGTGAATTCCGGCCCGAACCCGTTGGGTCGCGCGCCGCCCTGCTCGAACGCGGCGTGGCCGAAGCGGTCATACGCGGCGCGCTTCTGCGCGTCCTTCAGCGTGTCGTAGGCTTCGTTGATCTCTTTGAATTTGTGCTCGGCATCGGCATTGCCCGGATTGCGGTCCGGGTGGAACTGCATCGCGAGTTTTCGGTACGCGCCCTTGAGGGCCGCCTCGTCGGAGCCTTTCGGCACGCCCAGCACATCGTAGAAATCACGCTTGGCCACTTATCTTGCCCCGCGCTCTGTCCGATCGGCCCGAAGATGGTCCGCTCGGCCAACCGCTTCGGGGACCCCGGTGGCCTTGTTCGTCAGCTTGTCGATCATGCCCGCTATCCGGCGCTTGCGCGTGTCGTCGCGCTTCGCCTCATCTATCCAATTGAGATATTCGCGTTTGTGCGAGGGGGCCAGCCCCTCGAAAGTGGAAAGCGCCGCAGGTTTTGCCCGCAGCGCTTCCGCAATGTCACTGGCTGGTGACGAGGTCATTCAGGCCGACTTCTTGTCGTCCTTCACTTCCTCGAAATCGGCATCGACGACGTCGTCGTCCGCCGATTTGTCGCCGCCATTGGCCTTGGCTTCGGCTTCCGCCTGCGACGCCTTGTACATGGCTTCACCCATCTTCATCGAGGCCTCGGCCAGCGCGTTGGCCTTCTCCTTGATCGCGTCGGCGCTGTCGCCCTCGAGCACGCCCTTGAGATCGGTGAGCGCGGCTTCGATGGCGGCCTTGTCCTCGGCCGAAACCTTGTCGCCATAATCCTTGAGCGATTTCTCGGTCGAATGGATCAGCGATTCGGCCTGGTTCTTGGCCTCGATCGTTTCGCGCAGCTTCTTGTCGGATTCGGCGTTGGCTTCGGCTTCCTTGACCATGCGATCAATGTCGGCGTCGCTGAGGCCACCCGAGGCCTGGATGCGGATCTGGTGTTCCTTGCCGGTGCCCTTGTCCTTGGCCGTCACGTTGACGATGCCGTTGGCGTCGATGTCGAAGGTCACTTCGATCTGCGGCACGCCGCGCGGCGCCGGAGGAATGCCGGCGAGGTCGAAATTGCCGAGCAGCTTGTTGTTGGCCGCCATTTCGCGCTCGCCCTGGAACACGCGGATGGTCACCGCGCTCTGATTGTCCTCGGCGGTCGAGAAGGTCTGGCCCTTCTTTGTCGGGATCGTGGTGTTGCGATCGATCAGGCGGGTGAACACGCCGCCCAGCGTCTCGATGCCGAGCGACAGCGGGGTCACGTCGAGCAGCAGCACGTCCTTGACGTCGCCCTGCAGCACGCCGGCCTGGATCGCCGCGCCCAGCGCCACGACTTCGTCCGGGTTGACGCCCTTGTGCGGTTCCTTGCCGAAGAAGCTCTTGACCACTTCGATGACCTTGGGCATGCGCGTCATGCCGCCGACGAGGACCACCTCGTCGATCTGCGCCAGCGACACGCCGGCGTCCTTGATCGCCTGCTTGACCGGCTCGACCGTGCGCTGGATCAGCTCATCGACCAGCTGCTCGAACTTTGCGCGCGTGAGCTTCAGCGTCAGGTGCTTGGGACCGGACGCATCGGCCGTGATGAACGGCAGATTGATTTCGGTCTGCGTCGCCGAGCTCAGTTCGATCTTGGCCTTCTCGGCTGCTTCCTTGAGGCGCTGCAGGGCGAGCTTGTCCTTCCTTAGGTCAATGCCCTGGTCCTTCTTGAACTCGTCGGCGAGATAATCGACGAGGCGCATGTCAAAATCTTCGCCACCGAGGAAGGTGTCGCCATTGGTGGATTTCACCTCGAACACGCCGTCGCCGATTTCGAGCACGGAGATATCGAAGGTACCGCCGCCGAGGTCATAGACCGCGATGGTGCCGGTGTTCTTCTTGTCGAGGCCGTAGGCGAGCGCCGCCGCGGTCGGCTCGTTGATGATGCGCAGCACTTCGAGGCCGGCGATCTTGCCGGCGTCCTTGGTGGCCTGACGCTGGCTGTCGTTGAAATAGGCGGGAACCGTGATGACGGCCTGCGTTACCTTCTCGCCGAGAAAAGCTTCCGCGGTTTCCTTCATCTTGGTGAGGATGATCGCCGACACTTCCGACGGCGAATACTTCTTGCTGTCGACTTCGACCCAGGCGTCGCCATTGTCGGCCTTGACGATCTGGAACGGCACCAGGCCCTTGTCCTTGCCCACCAGCGGGTCGTCGTAGCGGCGGCCCATCAGGCGCTTGACCGCAAACAGCGTGCCCTCGGGATTGGTCACCGCCTGGCGCTTGGCCGGCTGGCCGACGAGCCGCTCGCCGTCCTTGGTGAACGCCACCATCGAGGGGGTCGTCCGCGCACCCTCGGAATTCTCGATGACCTTGGGGGTGGCGCCATCCATCACTGCAACGCAGCTATTGGTGGTGCCGAGGTCGATACCGATAACTTTAGCCATTACATGCCTCTTTCCTAAGCGAACCCGGGACCGAACTCCTCAAGACTTCGGCAGTTCGTAACCCTGTGCGGGAACCGGGCTCCTCGCTGAATTTGGGATTGAACCGGCTTTCGCCAGCCTTGGGCGGTATATAGGGGCCGGATTTTGGGCCTGCAAGCGCCCGCACCGGCATATTTTCCGGGCGTTTGGAGCCGTCGCACGAATTCCACGTTGAGTCGCGGGGCGGCACCACTGCCTGCTTCCTTGGCGCGTCGGTTCCGATGTGCTCTAACAGCCCGTCCAAAAAGGAAACCCACCACATGAAAAGGCTCATAGCCGCCGCTGCGCTGACGTCCGCGCTCCTCGTCACGGGTGCCCAGGCGCAGACGGTCACCGACGATGTGACCAAGCAGCTCTGGTGCGGCACGGCCATGGTCGTCGCCTTCTCCAATCCGCCCCCCGGCATCACCGACGAACAGCTGGCCGAAGCGCAGGCGTATCTCGAGGCCGGCACGGCGCTGGTGGAGATCGCCATCAAGGCGCATGTCGACGCCGGCTTCACCCAGGACGCGGCCGACAAGATCAAGACCGACATCGTCCCGGTCGTCACCGAGCAGGTGATGGGCAACGGCACCGAGGCGCAGTTCACCTTCGATGAATGCCTCGCCATCCTGCCCGGCATGGAAACGGACGCGCCGTCCGCCGAGTCTCCCTCGTCGGCGATGTAACAGCACAATGGCCATGACGCTTCGTGCCGACGACGTGCTGATCGTCGTCGACATCCAGTACGATTTCCTCCCCGGCGGCAGCCTTGCCGTTGCCGGGGGCAATGAGATCATCGAGCCGATCAACGCGCTCGCCAAACGCTTCCGCAATGTCATCCAGACCCAGGACTGGCATCCGGCGGGGCACATCTCGTTCGCCTCGAGCCACCCCGGCCTCGCGCCGTTCCAGACGATCGAACTGCCCTACGGTCCGCAGGTGCTGTGGCCCGACCATTGCATCATCGGCACCCGGGGCGCCGAATTCTCGGTGGCGCTCGATATCCCTCATGTGCAGACCATCATCCGCAAGGGCTATCGCGAGACCATCGATTCCTACTCGGGCTTCCGGGAAAACGACCATCGCACCCAGACCGGCCTTGCCGGCTATCTCGGCGAACGCGGCTTCAAGCGGTTGTTCATCTGCGGGCTTGCCACCGATTTCTGCGTCGCCTGGACTGCCGAGGACGGGCTCACCGCGGGCTTTGAGACGGTGGTGATCGAGGACGCCACGCGCGCCATCGACACCGGCGGCTCGCTGGAAACGGCGTGGCGACGAATGACCGAGATGGGCGTCGGACGCGCCCAGATCGGGGATTTCCTCTAGCCGATCGTCAAGCCGCCGTACTTGCAGAAGTCGAGAACCTTGTCGTCGTCGAGGTAATTGGGCGACGCGAAGTCGAAATGAATCTCGGCGCGGCATTTTCCGTCAGGCAGGGTGACTTTCACCTCGCGCTTGGTGTTGGCGGGGACCTGGGTCGATCCCTCGATTTCGCCGCCACGCACGTGAAATTTGGCGATGTCCGAGCGCGACTTGTTGTCGACCGTGAATAGAAATGCGGCTGCGACGCTGGTTTCCAAACCGGCCAACAAAGCGACCAGGACAAACAGAATACGCTTCATGACAACACCCCAAAATGATCGGGGAATCTACTTGCACGAATCGGGCGCCCCCACCAGACCGCGCTGAGATGCTGCGTCCCTCAGACGTTCTTGTCGATATGCCCTTCGCCGGTGGGCGGGGCGCCGGTTGCGCCGCCACCCTTGGCGACGCCCACCATCGCGGGCCGCAGCACGCGGTCACCGATGGCGTAACCGGTCTGCACCACCTGGACCACGGTGCCTTCCGGCCGGGTCGGATCCGGGACTTCGAACATCGCCTGGTGCCGGTGCGGATCGAACTTCTGGCCCTCGGCCTCGATCGGCTTGACGCCATGCACGGCGAGGAGCCGCTGCATTTCGCGCTCGGTGAGCTCAATGCCCTCGATCAGCGATTTCATCGGACCGTCGGCAGTGTCGCGCGTTTCGGCCGGCAGCACCAGCATGGCGCGGCTCAGCGAATCGGTCGCCGTCAGCATGTCGCGGGCGAATTTGGTGATCGCGTAGGCGCGCGTATCGGAAATCTCGCGTTCCATGCGCTTGCGCAGATTGTCCATCTCGGCCGCCAGCCGCAGCACGCGATCCTTGAGGTCGGCGTTCTCGGCCAGGAGCGCAATCGTCGGATCTGGCGTCTCCGGAACCGGATTGTCCATCTCCGGACGCGGCTCAAACCCGTCCTGCGCCATGGTGTCGTCGCTCATCATCATCTCAAAATGCTTGGAATTGCCGGATGTTCCGGCTCGGTTGCCCCGCATATCGGCCAGATGGCTCGCGTTTTCAAGTTTTCTTCCGCTGCATGATCGCGCTGACCGCCTGTGCGGTGTAGTCGACCACCGGCACGATGCGAGCGTAATTGAGCCGGGTGGGGCCGATGACGCCCAAAACGCCGATGACCTTTTCGTTGGCGTCGCGATAGGGCGAGAGGATCACCGAGGAGCCCGAGAGCGAAAACAGCTTGTTCTCGGACCCGATGAAAATGCGCACCCCCTCGGCCTTGTCGGCGTCACCAAGCAGGTCGATCAGCCCCTCCTGCCGCTCGAGTTCGTCGAACAGCCGCCGCATCCGGGCCAGCTCGTCGGACTCCATCGCGTCGTTGAGGAGGTTGGAGCGGCCGCGCACGATCACGGTGGGGGTCTGCTGCGTCGGACCGTCGGAGAGCGTCGCGAGGCCGGCATCGACCAGTTTTTGCGTCAATTCGTCGAGTTCGGCCACCCGCTCGGCCCGCTGCAGGCGGACGGCGGCCCGCACTTCGGCGATGGTTTTGCCCGCCGCGAGATTGGCGAGATAGTTGCTGGCCTGGGTGAGGGCGGAGCTGGTCAGCCCCGGCGGCAGCGGCACGATGCGGTTTTCGACCGTCCCGTCCTGCCCCACGAGGATCGCCATGCCCTGCGTTGCGTCGAGGCGCACGAATTCGATGTGCTTGAGCACCATGTCGGCTTTGGCGGCGATCACGACACCGGCGCCGTGGCTGAGGCCCGACAGCAGCGACGACGCCTCGGTGAGATAATCCTCAATCCGTCCGCCATGTGGCTGGCCCTCGATCTGCCGGGCGATCGAGCTGCGCTCGGTTTCATCCACCGCCCCGACCTCGAGCATGGCATCGACGAAAAACCGCAGGCCCTGCTGCGTCGGCTGGCGGCCGGCCGAGGTGTGCGGTGCGGCGATCAGCCCCAGATCCTCGAGATCGGCCATGACATTGCGGACGCTCGCGGGGCTCAGACCCACCGCTAGCATGCGCGACAGGTCGCGCGAGCCGACCGGGCTGCCGGTTTCGAGATAGCGTTCGACGATCTTGCGGAAAATGTCCTGGCTGCGGGTATTCAGCAGCTGCAGGAAATCATCGGGGCCCTTGGGCATCGGCTGGTGTCGATCGATCAAATTGCGACTGTAACCATCTAGGCAAAAACGCCGGTCGATGAAAGGCATGGCCGGGTTGTGGCGGCTCTGTGGCAGGGTTAAGAGGCGGTTAACAGACAAGAACCCGAGAGAATCCATGCGCCCGTCCGGCCGCCAGCCACAAGAAATGCGTGCCGTCACCCTCGAGCGCAACGTGGCCCAGAAGGCCGAGGGCAGCTGCCTCGTCGCTTTCGGCAACACCAAAGTGCTGGTGACGGCTTCGGTCGAAACCACCCTCCCCGGCTGGCGGCGTGGTTCGGGCCTCGGCTGGGTCACCGCCGAATACGGCATGCTGCCGCGTTCGACCAATACCCGGACGCGCCGCGAAGCCGCCGCCGGCAAACAGTCTGGCCGCACCCAGGAAATCCAGCGGCTGATCGGCCGTTCGTTGCGCGCCGTGGTCGACATGCAGGCGCTGGGCGAGAATCAGATCACCCTCGATTGCGACGTGCTCGAAGCCGATGGCGGCACCCGCACCGCCTCGATCACCGGCGCCTATGTTGCCCTCTACGACGCCATCCAGTGGCTGAAGGCCCGCAATCTCACCAAGGGCGAACCGCTCAAGGATTCGGTGGCCGCGATCTCCTGCGGCATCTATCGCGGCACCCCGGTGCTCGATCTCGACTACCTCGAGGACGTCGAGGCCCACACCGACGCCAATTTCGTGCTGACCGGCTCGGGCAAATTCGTCGAGATCCAGGGCACCGCCGAGCAGGAGCCGTTCTCAAAGGACGAACTCAACGCGCTGATGGTGCTGGCAGAGAGCGGAATCACGCAGCTCACGGCACTGCAGAAGGTTGCGCTCTCCGCATGACCCCGAAAAGTGGACACCGGTTTTCGGATCATGTCATGCGGCAAGGAAAAGCCCATGGGTAGCATTCCCCGGCTCAAGCGCGGCGAGAAGCTGCTGATCGCGACGCACAATGCGGGAAAGCTCGCCGAATTCCGCGAGCTGTTCACGCCGCTCGGGCTGGTGCTGATCTCGGCCGGCGATCTCAAGCTCGACGAGCCTGACGAAACTGGAACGACATTCGTCGAGAACGCGCGGCTCAAGGCGCATACCGCCGCCAAGGCGTCGGGCATGGTGGCGCTCGCCGACGATTCCGGCCTGTCGGTCGATGCGCTCGACGGCGAGCCCGGCGTCTACACCGCCGACTGGGCGCAGACCCCGCATGGCCGCAACTACGAGATGGCGATGAGCCGCGTCGAGGACCGGTTGCAGGCGATCGGCGCCAATTCGCCGGGGCTGCGCAAGGGCGCGTTCAACGCTACGCTCTGCCTCGCCCATCCCGACGGCCGCGACGACCTCTATGTCGGACAGGTGACTGGAACGATGGTCTGGCCGCCGCGCGGCGAAAAGGGTTTTGGCTTCGACCCGATGTTCATGCCCGACGGTTTCGACATCACCTTCGGCGAGATGCCCTCGTCGGCCAAGCATTCATGGGCGCCGGGCCAGGTGGGCCTCAGCCATCGGGCACGGGCCTTTGCCCAATTCGTGGAGGGCGCGATTGAGCTTAGCTGATCCACGCGGCAATGGTCTGTTCGGTGTCTACATCCACTGGCCTTTCTGTGCTGCAAAATGCCCGTATTGCGACTTCAATTCGCACGTTCATCGCGGCGCGTTCGACGAAGCCGCCTATGTCGAAACCTACAAGCAGGAGATCGCCTATTTTGCGCGGCAGGCGCCGGGACGTACCGTGCAGTCGATCTTCTTCGGCGGCGGCACGCCCTCGCTGATGGACCCGCGCTCGGTGGCGCAGATCCTCGAAACCATCGGCCAGTACTGGAACATCGCTCCGAAGGCCGAGATCACGCTCGAAGCCAACCCGACCTCGGTCGAAGCCGACCGTTTTCGCGGCTATAGGGCGGCTGGGGTCAATCGCGTTTCGCTGGGCGTCCAATCGCTGCGCGAAGGCCCGCTCGCCGAACTGGGCCGTCGCCATACCGTCGACGAGGCGATCCGCGCCGTGCGGCTCGCCCAGTCGATCTTCCCGCGCTCCAGTTTCGACCTGATCTATGCGCGCCCGAAACAATCGCTGAGCGACTGGGAGGACGAGCTCAAGGAGGCCCTCTGGCTCGCCCAGGGCCACATCTCGCTCTACCAGCTCACCATCGAGATGGGGACGCGCTACTTCGATCTGTGGAACGCCGGTAAGCTCAAGATGCCGGACGAGGATCTGTCGGCCGATTTCTACGAGCTGACTCAGGACTTGACCAAGGACGCTGGCCTCCCCGCCTACGAGATTTCCAACCACGCCCGCCCGGGCCAGGAATCGATCCACAACCTGATCTACTGGCGCTACGGCGAGTATGCCGGCATCGGCCCGGGGGCGCACGGCCGCCTCCTCATCGACGGCAAGCGCCACGCCACCGCGGTCGAAAAACTGCCCTTCGAATGGCAGAAGCGTGTCGCCACCAGCGGTCACGGCCTCACCACCGACGACGTCCTCAGTTGGGAAGAGGAAGGCGACGAACTGCTGGTCATGGGGTTGCGCCTGCGCGAAGGCATCGACCCCGCGCGCTTCGCCAAACTCAGCGGCCGCCGCATCGCCCAGCAGCAGATCGACGAACTGAAGCGCATCGGGTTTGTGGAGACGCTGCCGAACGGGTTTATCCGCGTGACCGACAAGGGCTGGCCGGTGCTGGATGCGGTGGTCGCGGATCTGGCGGCGTGATGGCCGAGCAGTCGGTCACTGCCTTTCTCACAAGCCTCGAGCATTCGCGCAAAGCCGAGATCAATCGGGTGCGCAACATCATCCTCGGGACGCATCCTGATATCGTCGAGAAGATCAAGTGGAACGCCCCGAGCTTCGGACTTGAAGCGGACGACCGCATCACCTTCCGGCTGCAGCCGGGCGACAAGGTGGACCTGATCTTCCACCGCGGCGCCAAGCCAAAGGCCCTCGACGGCTTCGCCTTCGCCGACGAAACGGGCCTCTTGAAGTTCATCGCCCCCGACCGCGCCGTGCTGATTTTCACCGATGCCGTCGACATCGAGACCAAGATCGAAAAGCTGCGCTGGCTGGTCCGCTCCTGGATCGCGGCGACCTAGCGCCGCCTGAGCGCCAGCCCGTCGAGGATCAAATCAAGCCCGCCCTCGAACAGCGCGCTCTCGGCGTCCTTGCGGCTCACCATCCACTTGAGGCTCTCGAACACCGCCCCGCCCTCGTCGCGGGCATCGCCGGCGATCCGTGCATCGGCCTGGTGCTCGTAGGTGATGCCCAGTGCGTAGTCGAACACCGTCACCATGCCGAGCAGCGCGTCATGCTGCGAAAAGCCGAAGTCGGCGAGATAGACGATGCCACGCTCGAACTCGGCAAACTGGGTCGAGCGTGAGAGGTTGGCGTTGGCCAGCACCTCGGCGCCGTCGCGATGCGACAGCAACGTCTGCCGGTAGAGCCGCGCCGCCCCGCCCAGCCAGTCCCGCCAGTCGCCACCGGCCGGCGCCTCCTTGATGCGGTCGAGCAGGCGCGACGCCATGCCGTCGACGATCTGCTGCTTGCTCTTGAAATGCCAGTAGAGCGCCGGATTCTTGACCCCGAGTTCATCGGCAATGCGCCGGATGGTCAGCCCCGCAAAGCCATGCGCCTCGAGCACCATGAAGGCAGCATCGAGGACGCGCGCTTCGTCGAGGGGCCGGGTTTTTGCGGGCGTCGAAACCATTCCACATCCTAGCCCTTGCAACGCGCCCTTAGCAACGTTACATGGCAATTTAGCAACGCTAAGGAGCCATTGATGACCGACGCCAAACCTTTTGTCTGCTCGGCGGACGGCACCGAAATCTTCGCCGCCGATTACGGCACCGGCCACCCCATCGTCATCGTCCACGGCGGCATGGGCGAGGCGGCGCATTGGGAGGAGGTCGGTCAATTGCTGGCGCCAACCAACCGGATCGTTGGCATCGAACGGCGCCCCTACGGCCGCTCGGGCAAGCCGCAATCGCCCCATTCCATGGCCCGCGAAGCCGAGGACATCGCGGCCGTGCTCGGCCAGATCGGCGAGCCGGCGATCGTCGTCGGCCACTCGTCAGGCGGTGTGGCAACCCTCGAAGCGGCACTCCTCCAGCCGGCCAACCTTCTCGGCCTCGTGCTTTACGAGCCGCCGGTGCAGGCTGGGGAGCCGATCGGCGGCGACTTCCAGCGTCTCGCCGAGGAGGCGCTGGCTGCTGGCGATGGCGACAAGGCGCTGCAGGTCTTCTTCCGCGACATCGTCGGGTTTTCCGACGCCATGATCGATGACATGCGCTCAGCGAAATGGCGCGCCGGCTGGAACCACATGATCACCATCCTGCCCAACCAGATGGACGACAACCGCGCCATCCGCGCCCTGCCCAGCGGTGTCGACCGCTACCGTGCCATCAGCGTGCCGACCCTGCTGCTGCGCGGCACCGACAGCCCAAAGCACCTGCAGCGGCGGCTCGCCGCGCTGGCCGGCGTGCTGCCCAGTGGCAAAACCGTCGATCTCGCAGGCGAGGCCCACAACGCCAATATGAGTTCGCCGCAAGTGGTTGCGAGCGTGATCGCGAGCTTTGCGGGGAAGCTGTTCGGCTAAATCTTCGGCCCGTCCACCAGCTGCGCGCCGCCGATCGTCACCTTCTTGATCACCAGCGCATATTCGCTGCGTCCGTCCGCCAGGAACCGGAACACGCCGTCGCGGCCGTTGAAGCCGCCGGGGGTGGTGAGCTGGGCGCGGTCGTAGCGGGGCGTGCCCAATGACAGGGAGGAGACGTTGGCGAGAACCACGCCGGTATAGGCGAGGGTGACGAAGGGGTGCGGCGTGCCGCCGAATTTCTGGCTGTAGAGCGGCAGCAGGGCCTGGTAGCCGGCATCGTCGACGGCGGGGTAGAGCGCTCCCGATAGCCACGGCGTCTTCATGATGTTCTGGTCGCCGTTCCAGTCGGCGGAACCGACGATCTGGATGGCGCCGCCCGCAACCTTGGCTTCCTCGAACAACACGCCAAAACTCGGGGCGGTGGCGCGGTCGGGCAGGAACAGCGTGTCGATCTGGCCGGCCTGCAGCAGCGGCGCGACCTGCTCGACGGTGCTGCGCGCCTCCGATTCCGACCCGAACGAATAGACGCCGACGACGCGGAGGCCCAGTTCCGAGGCGGCCTGCGTGAAGGCGCTCTGCTGGATGCGGCCATAGTCCGAATTGGGGAAGATCCCGGCAAACGCGCGCTTGCCGGCGGCTTTGGCGAAGCCGAGCGAGCGCTTGGCCTCACTCTCGGGCAGCACGTTGAGGAGGTAGACGCCCGGCTGCGCGGCGCCCGAATTGTTGGAAAAGCCGATCAGCGGAATACCGGCCGACCGCGCCACGCCGCCCGCCGCCGACACCTGATCGGCGCGCAGCGGCCCAAGGATCAGCGACGCGCCCTCGCCTACCGCCTGCTGCGCGGCGGCCGCGGCGGCCTGCACCGACGAGCCGGTGTCCTTGAGGACGAGGGTGATGTTGTCGTTGATGTTCGCGTTGCTCGCGATGAAATCCATCGCCAGTTCAGCGCCGTGCGCCATCGAGACGCCGATGGCCGCGGCGTCGCCGGTGAGCGGCAGCAGCAGCGCCACGCGAACCGGGCCGGTGCCAAAGGTCTGGCCCGCCGCCAGCGGCAGATCCTGGCCATTGTCGGGCGGACCGCTCGGACCAAAACCGCCGAAATCGAAACCTCCGCCGGTACAGGCCGAAAGCGCAAGGAGCGACCCGCCCGACAGAAGCGCCCTGCGGCTGACGATAAGTGAATCCACGCCGGTTAGTCCCTCGCCGCGATAAAGGCGCCCCCGCACCTGCCTCTGCTATACAAAACCCGGAGCCCTCCTTAAAGCTCGCATTCATCGATTGTCAGGGCGTCACATTTGCGACCGCGCCGCTACTTCATTGCCGGCACCGAGTTTGAAGCGCCAGAGCTGGCGGCGGGGCTCTATGTCGTCGCGACCCCGATCGGCAACCTCCGCGACATGACCATCCGCGGCCTCGAAACACTCGCGGCGGCCGATGTGATCTATTGCGAGGACACCCGCACCAGCGCCAAATTGACCACGCATTTCGGCATCGACACGCCGCGCAAGGCGCTGCACGACCACAATGAACGGGCGCTGGTCGAGGCGATCGCCGGGGATATCGCGCGCGGCGGCCGGGTGGCCCTGATCTCCGATGCCGGCACCCCGCTGCTCAGCGATCCCGGCTTTCCGCTGGTGCGCGCCGTGCGCGAGGCCGGGCTGCCGGTGTTCGCAGCACCGGGGGCGTCGGCGCTGCTGGCGGCGCTGGCGGTGGCCGGCCTGCCCACCGATGCGTTCAGCTTTCTCGGCTTCCTGCCGCCAAAAGCCGAGGGCCGGAAGACTGCACTGAGCGAACTGAAGACCCGCCGCGAAACACTGGTGTTCTACGAGTCGCCGCGACGGTTGGGGGACGCGCTGACGGCGATGGCCGAAATCTTCGGGGCCGACCGGCTGGCCGTGGTGGCGCTGGAACTGACCAAGAAATTCGAGCGCGTGTCGCGCGGCCCGCTGGGCGAACTCGCGCCGCAGTTCACCGAGGCCGAAAAGGGCGAGGCGGTGATCCTCGTCGCCGGAGCCACCGATATCGTGGTCGATCCCGACGAATGGCGCGCCGCGCTGGCCGAGGCGATGGCGGACCAGCCGCTGCGCGCCGCGGTGGATGAAATCGCCGCCCGTTTCAGCCTCAAGCGCAAGGACGTCTACGATGCCGCGCTCGCCCTCAAAGCGGACGACTGAACGCAAATTCGCCGAGGGCGCCGGGCGCCGCGGCGAGATGTGGGCGGAGCTGTTTTTGCGCGCGCAATTCTATCGCGTGCTGGCCCGGCGGGTAAAAACCCCGGTTGGCGAGATCGACCTGATCGTTGCCCGCGGCGGCGTCACCGTGTTCGTCGAGGTCAAGGCGCGCAGCTTCTCCCATCAGGAGGCGGAGGCGCTGATGGCGGTCAACCGGCGGCGCATCGTCAACGCCGCGCAGCTGTGGCTGATGCGGCGGCCGGAGCTGGCAGCGGGCGACCTCCGCTTCGACGTGATTTTCCTTGCGCCCTTCGCGTGGCCGCGCCATCTGAAGGGCGCTTTTTGACCCGGTGGATATGTGAGATGCAGTTAAGAGTCGCCGTGCAGATGGACCCCATCGCCTCGATCAACCCCACCGGGGATTCGACCTTTGCGATGATGCTCGAGGCGCAGGCGCGCGGGCATAGGCTCGACTACTACACCGTCGGCTCCCTCGGTCTCCGCGACAATGTGCTGACCGCATCGGTGCAGCCGGTCGAAGTGTTCGACAAGCCCAAAGGCGAGCATTTCGCGCTGGGCGAAGCGTCGCGGAAAAACCTAGCGGACTACGATGTCGTGTTGATGCGGCAGGATCCGCCCTTCGACATGAACTACATCACCATCACGCATCTGCTCGAGCGCATTCACCCCAAGACCTATGTGGTGAACCCGCCCTTCACCGTGCGCAACGCGCCCGAGAAGATCCTCGTCACCGAATTCCCCGAACTGATGCCGCCGACGCTGATCACCCGCGACCGCGCGCTGATCCAGGCGTTCCGCAAGGAGCACGGCAACATCATCGTCAAGCCGCTCTACGGCAATGGCGGGGCCGGCGTGTTCTTCATCGAGGAGGGTAGCCACAATCTTGTGTCGCTGCTCGAACTGTTCGAGCAGGCGTTCCGCGAGCCCTTCATGATCCAGCGCTATCTCCCCGAAGTGAGGAAGGGCGACAAGCGCATCATCATTGTCGACGGCGAACCGGTGGGCGCCATCAACCGCGTGCCGTCCGAAGGCGAAGCTCGTTCTAATATGCACGTGGGCGGGCGTCCCGAGCTCAGCGAACTCACCGAGCGCGAGCGCGAAATCTGCCGCATCATCGGGCCAAAACTCAAGCAGCTCGACATGATCTTCGTCGGCATCGACGTCATCGGCGACTACCTCACCGAGATCAACGTCACCTCGCCCACCGGCATCCGCGAGATCAAGCGTTTTGGCGGCCCCGATATCGCACCGATGCTCTGGGACGCCATCGAGAAGCGTAGGGCTTAGCGCCTTCAATCATCGTCGGCATCGGCCGCATTGAGACTATGTTCCTCCCACTCGCTTTCGGGTATCGGGTCACCGAGCTGGAAGTCGAAAGCGGTGACGCCCTCATAGCCTGGCGCAACTGTGCAATGGAACTCGATTCCATACCATTTGCGCCGGCTGCGGAACGCACCACCTGCGGCAGTAAGCGTCAGCCCCTGCCAGATCATGTCGGACATCGCGTAGGCAACCATGGTGTCGGGGTCGAACGCCGGTGCGGCACGACGGATCTGCTCGAGCGCCTCGATACTGCAGACTTGCACCACACGTTCGCTGTCGGCGAAGCCGGTGAGTGACTGGCGGATGCGCTGCATGTCGGGCTGGCGGAGGAGGCTGGCAGAATAGAACTCGGTCGCCGTGACGACGGGATTTTCCGGCAGGTCGGGAACCAGCGGACCCGTCTCCGGCAGCCGCTCGCCCGGCTCAGCGACGGCCTCGTTGGGGGTAGCTTCGATGGCCGGTGGCGGTGCAGGCTCGGCCGGCTGCAACGCGGCGAACTGCCCGGCGGTGACGATCTCGACATTGACCGGCGACGGCTCGGGCAGCACCAGATCGCGCACCGGCGGCGATATCAGCAGCGCCAGCGCCAGCGCGCCATGCAAGGCGAGCGACGCGACGGTCCCCCATGGGATCGGCCGGGGGGCGGGCATGGGGGCGGCGAAGGCGAAATCGGTCACGGCGGGGCGAAATTACACGGCGGGACGGTCTTGTCGCCGGATTTTGCGGCACATTTGCGAGAGCGGCGGCGGCTACCGGCACGTCGGGCATTCGGATAGGGAACAGCGGGCACAAGGAGCCACCAGATGAAAGCCGACCGCAAGCAGATCAGTACCGCCCGCGGCGTGGCGCTGGTGCGCGCCATGGAGATGACGCGGCCCGAGAGTGAGCGGGTGTCGTCCGATCCCTACGCGCAGCATTTTGCCAATCCGCTGATGGTGCTGGCGACGCGGTTTTCGGTGGCGACCGGGATCTCGCGGCTGATTGGCGTCGAGCCGATGATCAATTTCGCCATGGCGCGCGAGCAGTACGTGCACGATCTCATCGAGCGTGAGGCACGCGCCGGCCTCGACCAGATCGTCATTCTGGGCGCCGGCTTCGATACCCGCGCTTACCGCATCGCCGGGATCGCCGGTATCCCGGTGTTCGAGGTCGATCACCCGGCGACGCAAGCGTCCAAGCGCGATGCGCTGCGCGGCGTCGTCGAGCCGCCGGCCAATGTCACCTTCGTTGCCGTCGATTTCGACATCGATGATCTGGGCGATCGCCTGCGCGCCGAAGGCTACCAGGAGACGGGCCGCACGCTGTTCGTGTGGCAGGGCGTGACCATGTACCTGACGGCGGAGGGCGTCGACCGCACGCTGGCGTTCGTCGCGAAGCATTCGAGGCCGGGCAGCGCTCTGGTGTTCGACTATTTCGATATCGCCGAGGGCGGCAATGCCGGCATCAGGTTCTTCACCGGCGCCATGGGCGAGGCGGTGACCTTCGGCATCCGCGGGCCCGAGATCGTGGCGTTCCTCACCAGTCGCGGCTTTGCCGATGTGCACAATATCGATGGCCCGGAATTGAAGCGGCTCCACCTCACCGGCAGCAATGCCCGCCGCCCGATGGCCGGCGGCGTCGGCATCGTGTCGGCCCGCGTCGCTTAAGCGCCCGGCAGCAGCATGGCGATGCGTGCCGCGACCAGCTTTGCGACGAAGCGCAGCGGCGCGACGGCGTAGGCCGGAATATCGGGCGGCAGGACCATGCCCGCCGGCTTGAACTTGGTCTGGACCCGCATCTCCATCGCTGGCGGCCGCTCCAGCGCCGTCGCGTAGACCGAGACCCAGTGTGGGCCGCTGTCAAAGCTCACGAGCATCGCCGAGTTGCAGCACGACGTCACCATCCGGCTGGTCGGCGAGTCGGGGCGACGCTTGTGCACGACCAGCAAATCTTCGCCCGCAATGCAGCGGACGCGGTCGCGGCGGACCAGCGCATAGGGCGTGCCCGCCCATTGATCGAGCACCGGCCTTGCGGCCGGCAAGGCTTCGATCTCGAGACCCGCCGCCCGGCAGTCGTCGCAATGGCAGATCGCCGTCAGGATCGGCGCGCCGGTGATCTCGTAAGCCACGAGGCCACAGCTGCAGCGCGCAATTGTCGTCTCATGCCGGTCTGCCATGTCGCCTCCAATGGACCCCAGTCGAGCGGGGCACGGGCGATTCGACAAGCCCGCGACCAGCGCGCCGGGCTCTCGCCAACCTCCGGCAAATCCGGCATGGTGCGAAGATGCGTCCCGACACCTTCCTTCTCGCGCTGTCGACCTTCTTTGCCACCATCGGCCCCGCCGATCTGGTGCTGGTGTTTGCTGCGCTGACCGAGAAGTTAACGACCAAGGAGCGGCGCGTCATGGCGCTGCGCGGCACGCTGATCGCGACCGGCATCCTGGTGTTCTTTGCGGTGTTCGGCGAGCCGCTGCTGAAGCTCTTCGGCATCACCATTCCGGCGCTCCGGATCGCCGGCGGCGTGCTGCTGCTGCTGATCTCGATCGACATGGTGTTCGCCCGCCATTCGGGCGGCACCGGCACGACGCCCGAGGAAGAAAACGAGGCGATGAAGCGCCCCGACATCTCGGTGTTCCCGCTGGCGACGCCGCTGATCGCTGGCCCCGGCGCCATTAGCGCCGTGATCCTGCTCTCGACCGCCGAAGGCGCCTTCACCGGCGGCTGGGTGCTCGTCGTCGCGGCGATGCTGGTGATCCTCGTCGTCTGCTATGGCGCCATGCTGGTCGCCATCCCGATCCAGCGCCTCCTCGGCCTCACCGGCCTTGCCGTGGTGAGCCGCGTCGTCGGCGTGTTGCTGGCCGCGCTCGCCATCCAGTTCCTGATCGACGGCATCAAGACGTCGGGGATGTTGGGGTAAGGCTATCGCAAGCGGAAGCCCCCACCCACCACGCTATGCGTGGTCCCCCCTCCCCGATGGGAGGGATACGCTAGATTACATCACCTTGAGTGGAGCCCATCCCTCCCATCGGGGAGGGGGGACCGGCGTTGGTCCCCGAGCTAAACCCGGGGATGGGTGGGGGCTGGCCACAAGCTCGGGGCCCTTCGAGCCAAACTAACGCTAGATCGCCTTGCCGGACGGAACCTCGTCCGGATACTCCGGCGGCGGCTCCTCCACCGGCGCGGGCGGTTGCTCGTTCGGAGTGTCAGGCGGGATCGCTGGAGGCTGTTCCTCGGGAACAATCGGCTCCTGCGCGGGCGGGATTTCGACTGGTTCGTCTTTCGGAATCTGTGCCCGAACCAGCGCAACCACCGAGCGCGCCGGCAGAAAGATCGTGTTGCCGGTGAACGCCGCCGGAGTCTTGTCGTTGGAGAGAAACCCAACCGCCCAGCCACCGGCCGGCAGCATGGCGGTTACCGCCTCCGCGTGCCGGTTGAACCACACCAGCACTTCGTCATCGGCGGTGCGCACCTGCATGCCGAGGACCGACTGGCCCGCGCGGCTCCAGTCATCGTGGTTCATCTGCCGGCCGTCCTGATGCCACCAGACCACGTCGCGGATCCCGTGCCGCTCCTTGCCGTCGAGGAAATGGTCGTGCGTCAGCGCCGGATGCGCACGGCGGAAACTATTGGCGGCGGCGACGAAGTCGACGAGATCGCCGTCGGCAATTTCCCAGTCGAGCCAGGTGATCTCGTTGTCCTGCGCATAGGCATTGTTGTTGCCGCGCTGCGTGCGGCCCATCTCGTCGCCCTGCTGGATGAGCGGCATGCCACGCGACATGAACAGCGTTGCAAGCAGCGCCCGCACGTCGCGTTCACGCGCGCTGTTGATCGCGGGATCCTCGGTCGGCCCCTCTGCGCCGCAGTTCCACGACGCATTGTTGGAGTTGCCGTCGCGATTGCCCTCGCCGTTCGCCTCGTTGTGCTTGTCCTGGTAGGAGACGAGATCGGCGAGCGTAAAACCGTCATGCACGGCGAGGAAATTGACTCCGGCGCTCGGCTTACGGCCGGCGAAATTGTAAATCTCGGCAGAGCCGGCGACCTTGCCCGCAAGCGCCCCGATCTTGCCCGGCTCGCCGCGCCAGAATTCGCGGATCTCGTCGCGATAGGTGTCGTTCCACTCGCGGAATTCCTTGCCGAATTTGCCCACGCCGTAGCCGCCCGGACCCGGGTCCCAGGGCTCGGCGATCAACTGGCTTTTGCTCAGCACCGGATCGGCCTTGATCATCTGCAGCATCTTCGCGTCGGGGTTGAACCCCGGCTCGCGCCCGAGGATCGTCGCCAAGTCGAAGCGGAAACCGGAGACGCCGGTCTCCTCGACCCAGTAGCGGAGGCTCTCGATCACCAGCCGCTGCACCGCCGGATGGTCGCAGCGCAGCGTGTTGCCGGTGCCGGCATCGTTGATCAGGTGCTGCTTGCCGTCGATCTCGATGTGCCGGTAGTAGGTTTTCGCATCGAGGCCCTTCATGCTGAGCACGGGACCGTTGTAGTCGCCTTCGCCGGTGTGGTTGTAGACCACGTCGAGGATGACTGAAATGCCGTTCTTGCGGTAGAGGTCCGTCATGTTCCGCAACTCCTGCGGACCACGCGGCGCGAGCCTTGGGTCGATCGCGAAATAGGTGACCGGGTTATAGCCCCAGGCATTGGTGAGGCCGAGCGACGGCAGATGGCCGTCGTCGATGAAGGCTGCAATCGGCATCAGCTCGACGCAGTCGACGCCGAGGTAATGCAGATGATCGATGACGCGCTGCGTCGTCAGCGCGGCGATGGTGCCACGCAGTGGTCCCTGCACCGAGGGATGGCGCATGGTGAAGCCGCGCACGTTGAGTTCGTATATCAGCGTCGGCGCCTTGCGCCGCGGCATCAGATGCTTGTTGATCCCCGGCGACACGATGATCGCCTTGGGCATCAGCTCGGCGGTATCGACCGCATCCTCGCGCGGCAGGCGAAGGCGCGGCGAGCGGACGAAGACACGGTCGAGCCGCCGCGCGTACGGGTCGACGAGCAGTTTGTTGGGGTCGAAATTGTAGCCCTGATCCGGATCGTAGGGACCGTCGGCGCGGAGGCCATAGCGGGTTCCCGGACCGATACCGGCAACCAGGCCGTGATGGATGTTGTCGTCGTGGCCGTCGAGCTCGATCCGCTCGATCTCGCGATCGGCCTCGTCATAGAGCGACACGAACAGCGCCGATGCCGATTCCGAGTAGACGGCAAAGTTGACGCCCTCGGCCGAGACCGTGGCGCCAAGCTTCTCGGCGCTGCCGCTGCGCGGGACCAGTTGCGGTTTCACGATGCCAAACGTCTCAGGTGATGACGCTGGGGGCATCTCGACCGGTTCGGTCCTTGATTCCGGCAATGCGGTCGGCGAGGGAGATGAGGAAGGAGAGGGCAGATTGGGTGTCGAGATCGTGCTGTCCATGCGCCGGTTCATACCTTTCGAGGTAGAGCCGTAACGTTGCGCCCACGGTTCCCGTTCCGCTCAGCCTGAGGACGATGCGGCTGCCGTCGACAAAACCGATGCGAATGCCCTGTTTGGCGCTGGTCGAACCGTCGACCGGATCAAGATAGGTAAAATCGTCCGCATAAGCGACCGCGAGGCTGTCGTAAGTCGATGTCGCGATCGTCGGCAACTGTGCGCGCAGATCCTCGACGAGCGTGTTGGCGATGGCGGCGTCGACCTCGTCATAGTCGTGGCGCGTATAGTAGTTGCGGCCGTAGATGGCCCAGTGATCGCGCACGATGTCGTCGACGCCCTCGCCGCGCACCGCGAGAATGTTGAGCCAGAGCAGCACGGCCCAGAGGCCATCCTTCTCGCGCACATGGTTCGAGCCGGTGCCCGCACTCTCCTCGCCGCAGATGGTGACGCGGCCGGCATCGAGCAGATTGCCGAAGAACTTCCAACCGGTCGGCGTCTCGTGCATCTCGATGCCGAGTTTTTCGGCGACGCGGTCCGCGGCGGCACTGGTCGGCATCGAGCGGGCGATGCCGGCGATGCCGTTGGCGTAGCCGGGCGCCAGCGGCGCATTGGCCGCGAGCAGCGCCAAAGAGTCGGATGGCGTGACGAAGCGCTTGCGGCCGATGATGAGATTGCGGTCGCCATCGCCATCGGACGCGGCACCGAAATCGGGAGCGTCCGGCCCCATCATGAGGTCGTAGAGGCCCTTGGCGTAAACGAGGTTGGGGTCCGGGTGACCACCGCCGAAATCCGGCAACGGCGTGCCGTTGATGACGGTGCCCTTGGGGGCCCCGAGCATGTCCTCGAGGATGCGGTGGGCATAGGGCCCGGTCACCGCGTGCATCGCGTCGAACTGCATCCGGAAGCCGCCCGCGAACATCTTGGCGATGGCCGGGAAATCGAACAGGGTCTGCATGAGGTCGGCGTAGTCGGCGACGGGGTCGATCACCTCCACCGCCATGTCGCCCGACCAGTAGCTGCCGATGGTATTGAGATCGACGGCGGGTGCGTCGTTGATGAGATAGCGGTCGATGACCTTGGTGCGCGCAAACACTGCGTCGGTGATCTTTTCGGGCGCCGGCCCGCCATTGCCGATGTTGTACTTGATGCCGAAATCCGCATCGGGACCGCCGGGATTGTGGCTGGCCGACAGCACGAAGCCGCCGAACGCCTTGTGGTGGCGGATGACGTGCGAGGTCGCGGGTGTCGACAGGATCCCGCCCTGCCCCACCAGCACCTTGCCGAAGCCATTGGCGGCGGCCATGCGGATGATGATCTGGATCGCGACATCGTTGTGGTAGCGGCCATCGCCGCCGATGACGAGGATCTTGCCCTTGAAGCCTTCGAGCGCATCGAACACCGACTGCACGAAGTTCTCGACATAGTTGGGCTGCATGAACACCGGCGTGCGCTTGCGCAGCCCCGATGTGCCCGGCTTCTGGTCGGCGAAGGGCGTGGTGCTAATCGTCGTGTTGGTCATTGTCTCTCACCCCCAGAAGCTTTTGATAGAGCTTCGCATATTTCGCGGCGCTGAGGTCCCAGCTCACGTCCGATTTCATGCCACGGCGCTGCATCTTGCGCCAAACTTTCGGCCGGCCATAAAGCGGCACCGCGCGCAGGATCGCGTCGCGCAGCGCATACTGCTCGGCCGGTGCAAAGACGATGCCCGTGGCGACGCCCGCCTCGATCGCCGCCTCGTTGGCGTCGATCACCGTATCGGCGAGACCGCCGACGCGGCTGACCAGCGGCACGCAGCCGTAGCGGAGGCCATAGAGCTGCGTAAGACCGCAGGGCTCGAAGCGCGACGGCACCATCATAATATCGGCGCCGCCCTGGATCAGATGGCTCAGCGGCTCGTCATAGCCACGCGTGAACCCGACTTTTCCGGGATGCCGCAGCGCCGCGCCGGCAAAGCCGTTCTCGATCTCGGCATCGCCCGAGCCGAGCACGATCAGCTTGCCGCCGGCTTCGACGAGGTCGTCGATGACGCCGACCAGCATGTCGAGACCCTTCTGCGTCGTCAGCCGGCTGACCACCGAGAACAGCGGACCCGGCGACTCGTCGATGTTGAAACGCAGTTCCAGCGCGCGACGGTTGCCTTGGCGATCCTCGGTGCTGTTGTGACCGAAAGTGGTATGGAGCGATCTGTCGGTGCGGGGATCCCACTCGCCATAGTCGATGCCGTTGGTAATGCCGACGAGCGATTCCGCGCGCGCGGTGAGCAGGCCCTCGAGCCCCATGCCGTAGGCCGCCGTCTTGATCTCGAGCGCGTAAGTCGGGCTGACGGTGGTCAGCTGATCCGCCGCCTGGAGGCCAGCCTTGAGGTAGTTGACCAGCCCGTAGAACTCGATCGCACGCTCCTGCGCGGCGCGGTAATCGAGCCGCAGCGCGTTGAAGATCTCGAAGCCGAACAGCCCCTGGAACGCGATGTTGTGGACCGTGAGGATGGCCTTGACCGGCGTCGGTGCATTGTAGCGGACATAGGCTGGCACGAGGCCCGCCTGCCAGTCGTGGCAATGGAGAATCTGCGGCTGGAACTCGCCCGCAGCGCCACCACCGATCTCGTAGGCCGCAAAACTCAGCGCCGCGAACCGCCGCCAATTGTCGGGCCAGTCCTTGCGGTCGGGGCCGAGATACGGGTTGCCTGGCCGGGCGTAAAGATGCGGGGCGTTGACCGCGATGATATCGAGCCCGCCGGCGCGGCCGGCAATGAGCTCCGCCGGTCCGCCGAAGAAGTCGGCATAGTCGCGCAGCACCTGCCCGCCCTCGAGCGCCCCCATCACCGCCGGGTAGCCCGGCAGCAGGGTGCGCACCGTCACATCATGCGCGGCGAGCGCCGCCGGCAATGCGCCGGTGACGTCCGCGAGGCCCCCCGTCTTGATGAGCGGGTAGGCCTCCGACGCGACGGAGAGAACATCGATCATTTGCTCGCCAGGTACTTGTCGATCATCGGTTGCGTGATGAGCGTCACACCGTTCTCGGTGCGGCGGAACCACTCGCTGTCGAACGCCGGATCCTCGCCGACGACGAGACCTTCCGGGATCACCACGCCACGATCGACGACAACCTTCTTGAGCCGCGCGCCGCGCTGCACGGTGCAATGCGGCAGCACGACCGCCTCATGCAGTTGCGAGTAGGAATGCACGCGCGAACCGGTCGAGAGCAGCGTGCGGTCGAGCGCGCCACCCGAGATGATGCAGTCGCCCGACACCAGCGAGTTCACGGCGGAGCCGCGGCGTCCCTCGAAATCGTGCACGAACTTGGCGGGCGGCGTCACCTCCGCATAGGTCCAGATCGGCCAGTCGCGGTCGTAGAGGTCGAGCTGCGGGTTGACGTCGGTGAGGTCGATATTGGCCTTCCAATAGGCATCGATCGTGCCCACGTCGCGCCAGTAGGCGACCTCCTCGTTCGGCGAACGGACGCAGGAGCGCGGGAAGCGGTGCGCCCAGGCCGAGCCGTTCTTGACGATATAGGGGATGATGTCCTTGCCGAAGTCGCGGCTCGATCCCTGTGTCTGCGCGTCGCGACGGAGCTGCTCCATCAGGAAACGGGTCTCGAACACATAGATGCCCATCGACGCGAGAGCGAACTCCGGCTTGTCCGGAATGCCCGGCGGGTCCTTGGGCTTCTCGACGAAATCGATAACGCGGTCGCGCCCATCGACATGCATGACGCCGAAGCCGGTGGCTTCCATGCGCGGCACTTCGAGGCAGCCGATGGTCACGTCGGCGCCCGTATCGACGTGCTGCCGCAGCATGATTTCGTAGTCCATCTTGTAGATGTGGTCGCCCGCCAGCAGCACGATGTAGCGCGGACCGTAGTCCTCGATGATGTCCATGTTCTGGAACACGGCGTCAGCGGTTCCCTCATACCACTGCGTCTCGCTCACGCGCTGCGAGGCCGGCAGCACATCGAAACTCTCGTTTCGTTCGGTACGGAGGAAGTTCCAGCCGCGCTGCAGATGCCGGATCAGCGAGTGCGCCTGATACTGCGTCGCCACCGAAATGCGGCGGATGCCGGAGTTGAGCGCGTTCGACAGCGCGAAATCGATGATGCGCGACTTGCCGCCGAAGTAGACGGCGGGCTTGGCGCGCCGATCCGTCAGATCATAAAGCCGCGTGCCGCGCCCTCCCGCCAGCACATAAGCCATCGCCTCACGAGCAAGTGGCGATGGTGTCCGATAGTCTGCCATTTGTCCCTCCTAGCCCGGATCAATCCGGGTCGTATTTCAGTATCAAGGTTGCCAGCGGCGGAATGTAGAGCTCCGCATAAGCCGGCATCCAGCTCGTCCCCTCAACGCTCTTCGCAACCACCTTGCCCTGGTTGCCCGAGTTGCTGCCGCCGTACCAGCCGGCGTCGGTGTTCACCCGCTCGCTCCACTGCCCGACTTTCGGCATCGGCACGCGATAATTGTCGCGCGGCACAGGCGTCAGATTGGCGATGACCACAACCGGCGCCGCCCCGTTCGAGCGGCGCGTCCAGGCGAACACCGAGTTGGCGTGGTCGTTGCCGATCAGCCAGTCGAATCCCTCGGGCTCGTTGTCGCGACCATGCAGTGCCGGCAGTTCGCGGTAGGCGGCGTTGAGATCGCCGATCAACCGCCGCATACCTTCATGCATGCCCGCATCGAGCAGCCACCAGTCGAGCCCTTTGGCCTCGTTCCACTCTTCGCGCTGCGCGAATTCCTGGCCCATGAACAGCAGCTTCTTGCCCGGGTGGCCGTACATGTAGCCGTAGAGCAAACGCAGCGA
>JBKJTB010000010.1:0-2562 GCA_046594305.1 Devosia sp.
GCCATGTCGATCACTCCTCTATCCCCCGACCAGCAGCCAGGGGAGGATCAAAACATGGGTCAAATCTCAGTGAAAAATTCTGCCCCTAGAGGGTCAGATCTCAGTGGCAATCAACAATGCCGGTCTTCGGATGTTTGTAGGGACGTGTCATGAACAAAACCAAGTCGACCACCTCTGTGTATCACCAGGGGCGGCGAAATTCGCAGCAATGCCAGATACTTCTGGCTTATCAACGATATGGAATGGTGCTGCAAGAGAGGATTGAACTCTCGACCTCTCCCTTACCAAGGGAGTGCTCTACCACTGAGCTACTGCAGCGAACCGGCGATCAGGGCAGGGCCCTTGAGGCGTGGCGGTTGATGCCATACGTCATTTGTCGACGCAAGGCGAAAAGAGCCCGGGTTTAGCCATGTCCAAGTCCGACGAAAAGGCGGCGCGCGAGCAGAGATTAGCCACAAAGCTCCGGGAGAATCTCATTCGCCGCAAGGGGCAGGCGAGGGCGCGCAGGGTCGCGGCCGGGCCAAAGCCCCCCGACGGCACCGCCGGCGGCGGCAAGTCTTCTTAACAAGCGCGGGCTAGGCTCGGCTGCGTGACTCGGCTAAACGGCACGCGGGGCAGGGCTCCTGCGTCTTTTCGGGGAATTCTCTATGGATCGCATCCGTCTCGTCGGTGGCAATGAATTGCGGGGCGAAATCCCCATTTCCGGCGCCAAGAACGCCGCCCTGCCGCTGATGATCGCTTCGCTGCTCAGCAAGGACCCGCTGATCCTCGAGAACGTGCCCCGCCTCGCCGACGTCAAGCAGCTCGAGCGCATCCTCGAAAATCACGGCGTCGATATCGCCGTCCATGGCCGCCGCCCCGGCGCCGACCGGCTCGACGGCCAGCGCATGACCTTCCATGCCGCCGAAATCGTCGACACCACTGCGCCCTACGAGCTGGTCTCCACCATGCGCGCCAGCTTCTGGGTCATCGGCCCGCTGCTCGCCCGCGCCCACGAGGCCCGCGTCTCGCTCCCCGGTGGCTGCGCCATCGGCACCCGCCCGGTCGATCTCTTCCTCTTCGGCCTCAAGGCACTGGGCGCCGAAATCGACATCGACGACGGCTACGTCGTCGCCAAGGCGCCCAAGGGCGGCCTCATCGGCGCCACCGTGCGCTTCCCGAAGGTCTCGGTCGGCGCCACCCACACCATCATGATGGCCGCAACCCTCGCCCGCGGCACCACCGTGATCGAAAACGCCGCGCAGGAGCCTGAGGTGACCAACGTCGCCGAGTGCCTCGTCGCCATGGGCGCAAGTATCACCGGCATCGGCACCCGCACCCTCACCATCGAGGGCGTCACCGAACTGCACGGCGCCACCGTCGCGGTGATTCCCGACCGCATCGAAACCGGCACCTTCGCCATGGCCGCGGCGATGACCGGGGGCGATATCCTCCTCCGGAATGCCCGGCCCGAGCATCTCGCGGCGGCGCTCGCCGTGCTCGAGCGCACCGGCGTCTCCATCACCCCCGAGGCCAACGGCATCCGCGTCCGGCGCAACGGCAACGGCATCCAGCCGACCGACGTCGAGACCGATCCGTTCCCCGGCTTCCCGACGGATCTGCAGGCTCAGTTCATGGCGCTGATGACCATGTCGTCGGGCACCTCGGTGATCCGCGAGACCATCTTCGAGAACCGCTACATGCACGTCGCCGAGCTTGCCCGCTTCGGCGCCGATATCCGCGTCGAGGGCCAGGTCGCCACCGTCCGCGGCGTCCCGGCGCTTAAGGGCGCCCAGGTCATGGCCACTGACCTCCGCGCCTCGGTCTCCCTCGTCATCGCCGGCCTCGCCGCCCGCGGCGAAACCATCGTCAACCGCATCTACCACCTCGACCGTGGCTTCGAACGCCTCGAAGACAAACTGAGCCGCTGCGGCGCCGAAATCGAGCGCATCGCAGGTTGAGGCAGGCGGCCCAGTCGGCGCCAATCCCGCGACCCTGTGGGTAGGAGGCGTCTAGCCGGCGCGAGAACCCCCTGATCCTCCACCACAAACCCCCGTTTCCACCCGACTTATCCTCGCGCTCCAAACCCGTTCTATCCTCACCTCCGCGTTCACCCTCTAACGCGGGGTACCGACGAAGTGCCGGTGGACGTGATGGGAGCCATGGTCGCATGGCTTGGGTTCTCTCGGCTCACCGGCTCAGTCGCCGCTATGCCCGAGGAGTGCCGACACCCCCGTTCGCGGAGAGCGCGGAGTGTCCTCACTCCGTTACTAAAACATCGGAGGCGCTCCGCGCTCTCCGTCCGCGGTCTTCCTTTGACCGCGGCAAGCCAAACCCGGAAGGCACGCGCCTGTCCGGTGCTTCCGCTTGCCGCCAATTCCCGCTATCCAACGTCAAACAACGAAAAGACCCAAAAAATGAGCGACGCGCCCTCCCCCACCAAAACTCCCCTGCCCGATTTCGCCCGCAACGCCGTCAACCTGGCCTCAGCCGGCCTCGGCGCCAAGGCGCTGTTCGCGACCGACGACTTCTTCGCCGAAGTCTCGCGCATGCTGGCCGATGCGCCCGCCGTCTTCATCGCCG
>JBKJTB010000037.1:0-10515 GCA_046594305.1 Devosia sp.
CTCCATCGGCAAACTTGAGGGCCTTGTCACCGGGGCGCGCAGCGCGGACAGCTGTATCTGTGAGCGGCAATTTGGGGGTATCCGATCTTGACTGGAGAGCACATACCCCCACGGATACCCCCACTCTAGACCGGCTGACGCTGGAGGTAGGCGGAAGTCCCTGGACAGGCTAGGCAAGGAAATAGGGGGAATCTTTGAGGGTTCAAGACCTCGCCGGATTGCCTTGGCGGAGGAAGTGGTAGGCCGGGCGGGAATCGAACCCGGGACCATTCGATTAAAAGTCAAATGCTCTACCCCTGAGCTACCGGCCCACTTGGCGGGAGGGGACCCGCGAATTGCGGCGGAACATAGCGGCGGACCCTCGCAAGTCAACCGCATTCGGATGCAACCCTAAGCTGTTCGGCAAGTTGGGCTTTCGAGATGCAGCGCGCGTCAACCGGACGCGGCGGTACTTGGAAACAGAGCGGTTTTTCCGGTTTCCCACTCTGGCCAACGAAACGGCAGCCGAGTCCCTGTCCCGCCCGCGCCGCATCATGTCCTCTAGAGCGTAACGACTAGGGCCCCGCGGGGCGTCGCGACGATTGTGTGCTCGAACTGCACGGTACTGGCGCGCGGCTGGGCGAGCAGCGTGAAGCCGTCGTCCTGCGGCGCATCGACGGCGACGCGGCCACCCAGCGACAGGAAAGGCTCGACCGTGAAGACGAGGCCGTCGGTGATGCGGCGGCGCTCGGAGCGGTCCGGCCAGGTCGGGATTTCTCCCGGTTCGTCGTGGAGGCTGTCGCCGACGCCGTGGCTGGCGAGGTTGGTCAGGAGCGAATAGCCGTGCTTTTTGGCAAAGGCACCAATGGAATTCCCGATGGTGGCCAGCGGCGCGCCGCTGCGGACGGCGCGGATGCCTTCCCAGGTGGCGCGCTTGCCGTCGCGGACGAGGCGGGAAAGGCGCGGATCGTCGGAGGCGACGAGGTAGGACGCGCCGGTGTCGGCGAAGACACCGTGGAGCTCGACCGAGACGTCGATGTTGACGAGGTCGCCGGCGTTGATGATGCGGTCGCCGGGGATGCCGTGGGCCACTTCCTCGTTGACCGAGATGCAGGTGGCGCCGGGGAAATTGTAGGTGAGCGCCGGGGCGGATTGCGCGCCGTGCGCGGCGATGATTTTTGCGCCGATTTCATCGAGTTCCGCCGTCGTGATACCCGGGCGGAGGGCGGCCGCCATGGTGTCGCGAGCAACGGCGCAGACCCGGCCAGCGGCCTGGAGGCGTTCGAGCTGCTCTTCGTTCGTGATCGTCATTTGCCGCGCAGCGAATGGTAGTGGCGGAGGAGGCCGATGGTGGAGGCGTCGTTGCCCGCCGCCGTCTCGCTCCCCTGCACTTTTGGTAGCAGCGCCTTGGCGAGTTGCTTGCCGAGTTCGACGCCCCACTGGTCGTAGGAATCGACGTTCCAGATCGTGCCCTGGACGAACACCTTGTGTTCGTAGAGCGCCACCAGCGACCCAAGGATTTCGGGCGTCAGTTTTGGATAGATCAGTGTGTTGCTCGGGCGGTTGCCGGGGAACAGCTTGTGCGGCGTCAGCGCCTTGATCTGGTCCTTGCTAAGGCCCTGCGCCGTGAGTTCGGCGACGACCTCGTCCTTGGATTTGCCCAACATCAGGGCTTCCGATTGCGCGAAGACGTTGGCCACGAGTTTTTCGTGGTGCGGCGCCATATCCTCGTGCGGATTGGCGGCGATGAGGAAGTCGCAAGGGATAACCGTCGTGCCCTGGTGGATCAGTTGGTAGAAGGCGTGCTGGCCGTTGGTGCCGGGCTCGCCCCAGATGATCGGGCCGGACTCGTAGTCAAGCGGCTTGCCCTCGAGAGTCACCGACTTGCCGTTGCTCTCCATGTCCTGCTGCTGGAGGTAGGCGGCAAAGCGCGACAGGCGCTGATCGTAGGGCAGCACGGCGTGGGACGGAAAGCCCCAGGCGTTGCGGTACCAGACGCCGAGCAGGCCCATGATGACCGGCAAATTCTTCTCGAGTTTTGTCTTGAGGAAGTGCTGGTCCATCTCGTAGGCGCCGCGGAGGAACGCCTCGAAATTGTCGAAGCCGACGGCGATGGCGACCGGCAGGCCGATGGCGGACCAGACCGAGTAGCGGCCGCCGACCCAGTCCCAGAAGCCGAAGATGCGGTCGGCGCGAATGCCGAAGGCATCGCAGGCCGTTAAGTTGGTCGAGAGCGCCGCGAAGTGGTCGTTGACCGCGGCATCGCCGAGCGCGCTGGCGATCCAGGCGCGGGCGCTCGCGGCGTTGGTCATCGTCTCGTCGGTGGTGAAGGTTTTGGACGCGATGATGAACATCGTCCCCTTGGGATCGAGTCCCTTCAGCGTGTCGTGGATGTGGGCGCCGTCGACGTTGCTCACGTAGTGCAAGCGCAGATCGGGCCGCGTGTAGGGCGCCAGCGCCAGCGTCACCATAGCCGGGCCGAGGTCGGAGCCGCCGATGCCGATGTTGACGATTTCGGTGAAGCTTTCGCCGGTGGCGCCCTTGATCGAGCCGTCGCGCACCTGGCCGGAGAAGACCTTCATCGCGGCGAGCACGGCGCGCACGTCGGGCATCACGTCCTTGCCGTCGACCTTGACGGGCTTGTCGCCCTGGTAGCGCAGCGCCATGTGCATGACGGCGCGGTCTTCGCTGACATTGATGTGCTGGCCCGCCCACATCGCCTTGCGCCGCTCCTCGACGCCGGCCTTGCGGGCGATGTCGAACAGCAGGTCCATGACCTTCTCGTCGATGCGGTTCTTCGAATAATCGAGGAGGATGTCGCCGGCCGAGACCGTGTAGCGCTTGAAGCGGTTGGGATCGATCGCGAACTGCACGCGCATCGGCTGCTCGTCGAGGCGCTTCCTATGCTTCATCATCGTGTTGAGGAGGGATTTGCGGTTCGACGCCATGGTTCAGGTCCCTTGATGTTCCGGCAGATCGCCTTGCGCCCAGCGGGCGCGGGTTGCTTGAGCATAGTCGCTCATCGTGCCCGCTTCGATAGCGACGCGGGCCCCGATGCAAAGCTCCTGATAGTAGCTGAGATTGATCTGGCTCAGGATCATCGCGCCGAGGATTTCTTCGGTCCTGACGAGATGGTGGAGATAGGCGCGCGAAAAGCGCCGGCAGTTGGGATTGGGTGACTCTTCGTCCAGCGGGCGCGGATCGTCCTTATGCCGGGCGTTCTTCAGATTGATGACGCCGAAGCGGCTGTAGGCGTGGCCGTGGCGGCCGGCGCGCGTCGGATGTACGCAGTCGAACATGTCGATACCGCGCTCGATGCCGCCGAGGATGTCGTCGGGCTTGCCGACACCCATGAGGTAGCGCGGCTTGTCGGTGGGGAGTTCGGGGGTGATTTCGGAGAGCACGCGGAACATCGTTTCCTGCGGTTCGCCCACGGCAAGGCCGCCGACGGAATAGCCGTTGAAGCCGATGGATTTGAGCCCGACCGCCGATCTGGAACGCAGTTCTGGATCGTCGCCACCCTGGACGATGCCGAACAGCGCGCGATGCGGCTGGTGGCCGAACGCGTCCTTGCTGCGCTGGCCCCAGCGCAGCGACAATTCCATGGCGCGCTCCATCTCCTTGCGCTCGGCCGGCAGCGCGATGCACTCGTCGAGCTGCATGATGATGTCGCTGTCGAGAAGGGTCTGGATCTCGATCGAGCGCTCGGGGGTGAGCTCGTGCGCCGAGCCGTCGATGTGGGAGCGGAAGGTGACGCCGTGCTCGGTCAGCTTGCGCAGCTTGGCGAGCGACATGACCTGGAAGCCACCGGAGTCGGTGAGGATGGGCCGCGCCCAATCCATGAACACGTGGAGGCCGCCCAGCTTGGCAACGCGCTCGGCGCCAGGGCGGAGCATCAGATGATAGGTGTTGCCGAGGAGCACGTCGGCGCCGGTTTCGCGCACCTGCTCGGGATACATCGCCTTGACGGTGCCCACGGTGCCAACCGGCATGAAGGCGGGCGTGTTGATTTCGCCACGCGAGGTGTCGATGCGGCCACGCCGGGCTGCGCCGTCGGTGGCGAGGAGGGTGAAGGAGAAGTCGGTCATGGCGGCGTCATAGAGGGCGAAGGCGTGGGTGTCACGAGGGAGTGCGCAGTCGGCGGTCCTCCCCTGCGGAGCGGGGGAGGGGAACCAGCGAAGCTGGTGGAGGGGGCGAGACTGGACTCGGCGTCTGTGGCCGCCCCCTTCCGTCAGCTCCGCTGACACCTTCCCCGCTCGCGGGGGAAGGACGCCGACGGCCAGCTACGCGTCCTCGTCCGCCTGCTCGTGCCGGAACAGCAGGCTCGAGTCCCCATACGAATAGAACCGGTACTCGTCCCGGATGGCGTGGGCATAGGCCGCCTTCATCGTCTCCAGCCCCGCAAACGCGCTGACCAGCATGAACAACGTCGACTTCGGCAGATGGAAATTGGTCATCAGCAGGTCCACGGCGCGGAAGCGGAAGCCGGGGGTGATGAAGATGTCGGTTTCGCCGATGAAGGGTTTTAGCTGGCCGGTGGTGCGGGCGGCGGTTTCGAGGAGGCGGAGGCTCGTGGTGCCGACGGCGACGATGCGCCCGCCTTTGGCTTTGGCGGCGGCCAGACGGTGGACGGCGGCCTCGGTCAGTTCGCCCCATTCGGCGTGCATGACGTGGTCGCTCGTGTCGTCGACCTTCATCGGGAGGAAGGTCCCTGCCCCGACATGCAGCGTCACCCGCTCAATGCTGACGCCCTTGTCGTCGAGCTTCTGCAGCAGGCCCTCGGTGAAGTGGAGGCCGGCGGTCGGCGCGGCGACGGCGCCGTCCACGGCGGCGTAGACGGTCTGGTAGTCGGTCTTGTCGCGCTCCTCGGAGCCGCGCTTGGCCCCGATGTAAGGCGGCAATGGCATGGCACCGTGCGACTTGATGGCCTCGTCGAGTTCGGCGCCGCCGAGGTCGAATTCGAGGGTGACCTCGCCGGTGTCGCCCTTCCCTGCCACAACAGCCAGCAGCGAACCGTCGTCGCCAAGCTCGAGCCGGTCGAGCACGTGCAGCCGCTTGGCCGGACGGGCGAAGGCGCGCCAGGTCTTGGCATCGACCCGCTTGTGGAGGTTGAACGAGACGGTCGAGCGGTTCTCACCGCGGATGCGGGTGCCCTTGAGCTCGGCGGGCAGCACCTTCGTGTCGTTGACGACGAGAACGTCGCCGGGCTGGAGCAGGTCCAGCAGGTCGGTGACATGGCGGTCCGCCAGCGGTTCACCGGGCCGGACGACCAGCATCCTCGCGCTATCCCGCGGTTCGGCGGGATGGAGCGCGATATGGTCCTCGGGCAGGTCGAAGTCGAAGAGATCGACCTTCATGGGCCTTCGCAGGCGACCGCCCAGGCTCCCATGCCGACGATGCGCAGCGTCCCACCGGAGACGTAAGTGTCGGCCTCGATCGTCTTGAACAGGCGGAGTTCGGCGACCTTGGCGTACTGCTCGTCGACGGCATCGACAGAGACCGTGGTGTCGGTCTCGAACGCCTGCCCGACCTGCACCGGATCACCCGGACCATAGGCGACAGCGCTGGCCCAGACTTTCTCACCGGCCGAAATGTTGAGGCCGACGATCGCCAGCACGCCGAGGCCATCACCCGCGAGATAGTCGAAGCTCGCGAGGCCGCCGGCATCGCTGCAGGAGACCCATTCGGTGGCGAGTGCCGGGGACGCCGCGAGCGCCCCCAGCACGACGATGGCTGCGAGCCGCATCATGCGACGTCGGCGGCAACCTTGACCGAGACCATCTTGTCGGGGTCCTTGACGGGCTCGCCGCGCTTGATCTTGTCGACGTTGTCCATGCCTTCGATCACCTTGCCCCACGCCGTGTACTGCTTGTCGAGGAAGCGGGCGTCGTCGAAGACGATGAAGAACTGCGAATTGGCGCTATTGGGGTTCTGCGAGCGCGCCATCGAGGTGACGCCGCGGACGTGCGGCTCGGCGTTGAACTCGGCCTTGAGGTCCGGGTACTTGGAGCCGCCGGTCCCGGCGCGCGCCGGGGCGAAGTCCGGCAGGTTCGAGTTGCCGAATTTCACGTCGCCGGTCTGGGCCATGAAGCCGTCGATGACGCGGTGAAATACCACCCCGTCATAGGCGCCTTCGCGTGCCAGCTTCTTGATGTGCGCCACGTGGCCCGGGGCGAGGTCGGGCCGCATCTCGATGACGACGAGTCCAACGGTGGTTTCGACGAGAAGCGTGTTCTCGGGATCCTTGTAGTCGGCCATATCCTGGCTCCCCTCTTCTTACTTGTTCTCGATTTTGGCGGAGACGATCTTGTCCGGATTGGCCGGCGGCTCGCCGCGGGTGATGGCATCGACGACATCCATGCCGGCAACAACCTTGCCGAACACGGTGTACTGGCCGTCGAGGAAAGTACAATCCTGGAAGCAGATGAAGAACTGCGAGTTGAACGTGTCGGGGTCCTGCGAGCGGGCTGCACCCACGACGCCGCGCACGGAATGTTCGGCGTTGAACTCGGCCTTCACGTTCGGGAGATCCGAACCGCCCATGCCGGCGTTGCTGAGATCGGCGCCCTTGCCGTATTGCACGTCGCCGGTCTGGGCCATGAAGCCCTCGATGACGCGGTGGAACACTACGCCGTCATAGTCGCCGCGCTCGGCGAGGGTGACGATGCGCTCGACGTGGAGCGGCGCCACTTCGGGGAGCAGTTCGATGTCGACGACGCCCTTGTCGAGGGTGAGCAGCAGATGCGGCTTGGTTTCCTGGCCGAGCGAGGCCGAGGGAGTGGCAATGGCGGCGCCGAACATGGCAGCGGCCATAACCGCGATGACGCCGACGATGGCGCCGGCGCGCTTGAGGGGAGAATTCATGCTGACTTGAGCGCTTTCAGTACGTTAGCGGGAACGAAGGCGGAGATGTCGCCACCGAGCTGGGCGATCTGGCGCACGAGCGTGGCCGAGATGTGGCGGACATGGGGTGAAGACGGCAGGAACACGGTCTGGAGGTCCGGCGCCATCTGCGCATTCATCCCCACCATCTGCATTTCGTAGTTGTAGTCGGTGGTGTCGCGGAGGCCGCGGATGATGAGCTTTGCGCCATGCTGGCGGGCCGCCGCGATGGCAAGGCCGTCGAACTCGACGATCTTGAACTCGGTCTCGGTGCGCTTGCCGACCGGTTCCAGGGTTGCCTGGAGCAGGGTCAGCCGGTCTTCGTGCGAGAACAGCGGCGTCTTGGTGGCGTGCGTGCCGACCGCGACGACGAGGGTATCGACGAGCTTGCAGGCGCGCTCGATCACATCGAGATGGCCGTTGGTCAGTGGGTCGAACGAGCCGGGATAAAATCCCACGAGCCGGGTCATGCGGCGCCCCCTTGGCGAGATTTGCGGGTCGGGGCGGGTTCTGTCACGGGCGCGGGCCCAGTGCAAGCGCGCGGGCCGGCCGGTTCGATGGACTTTGGCTCCCAGCCTTAAGTAACGATTCAGTTCAGTCCGCTAGTATTTACCACAGTATTTCGGGGGCTTAGCCTTATGTCAGCGCGCAACATGGTGCGTAGCCTGCGCGACAGCGGCATGCTGACCGCCCCGCCGCCGGCTCCGGAGTGGCGATCGACCGCCCTCTTCTTCGTGAGCGCCCTGGCCTTTGGCGCCGTGGCCTATCTGGGCGCCGTCTACGGCGTTCCGTTGCTGATCCAGGCGATGGACAAACCGCCTCCGCCCGTCATTTACGCAAAGCCCTAAGCCCGCTTCTGCAGCGCCAGCCAGACGCCGCCGGCCATCAGGATGGCGCCCGAGACGCGACTCAGGATTTTGACGCGCGTTGCCGAGAGCAGGTTGCGGGCGCGGCCGCCGAGGATGGCGTAGAACGCGTCGGTCGAGCCGGCGACGATCATGAAGAACAGCCCGAGCAGCATCACCTGCGGGAAGGTCGCGGCTTCGTCGGTGACGAACTGCGGCAGGAACGCGCCGAGGAAGATCAGCGCCTTGGGGTTGGACCAGATGACGAGGAAGCCATCGACCATCAGGCGGCGATAGCTCTTGGCCGGCCCCGCCGCGGCCTCGCCGAGTTCCCCCGACGAGGTCAGCATGCGGAAGCCGAGCCAGACGAGATAGGCCGCGCCGGCGAGCTTTATCCAATCGAAGGCGAACGCCATGAAGCCCATCACGGCCTGCAACCCGAGTGCCACGACCAGCATCATGCTCACGAGGCCGATCTGCGTGCCGGCGATGATGGCAAGCCCGGCAAGCGTGCCGCCCTTGAGCGAGTTGGCGAGGATCACCGTCACCGTCGGACCGGGCACGATCGCGAGGATGAAACAGGCGCCGAGATAGGGGATGAGAGTGGAAAGATGCAGCATGACGCGTCCTTTGCTTCGCCTCGCTCTAGCAGAATGGTGCCGCAAAACAACCGGCAATATTCCGATATTGCCGGACGAATTACGGCAGCGGATCGAGGACGTAGCCGACCTCGTCAGCCGGTAAATCCTCCCAATCCAAGCCAAGACCCAGTTTGCGGACAAGCGCAAGTGAGGCCGTGTTCGCCGGATCGAGCGTCGCGGTTAGTCGGGTGACGCCGTAACTGGAACGCAGTTCTGCAATCATGGCGCGGCAGGCCGCGGAGGCGTAGCCCCGCCGCCAATGCGCACGACCGAGGACGTAGGCGATCTCGGCCGAATGGTCGGGCGTCACCGTGGCCTGGACGTAGCCGACAAGCTCGCCGGACGCGTTGCGGACGATCCAGTTGAGCCAGTGCTCAGTGCCGTCGGGCGAGAGGCGAGATTCGAGGCGCTGGAGCCGATCGCGAAGCGACGCCTCGCTCTCCGGCTCCTTGGCGTCGATGTACTCGTAGAGCGAGGGATCGCTGACGACGGCATAGAGTTCGGCGGCATGGGCGGCCAATTGCGGCTCGAGACTTACCCCTTCGCCCGCAACCGCCTGCATCTGCACGTGATTACTCGTCTCCGGCTTCCCCGCCGTCTTCGCCCTCGGCTTCCGGCTCGGCTTCAGGCTCGCTGATGCGCTCGACCGAGACGACCTTCTCGTTCTCGGCTGTCCGGAACACTCGTACGCCCTTGCTGGCGCGCTTGGTGAAGCGGATACCTTCGACCGGCACGCGGATCAACTGGCCGCCGTCGCTGACCAGCATGAGCTGGTCGCTTTCCTCGACCGGGAACGCCGCGACCAGGACGCCGGTCTCGCCGATCTTGTCGAGGTCGGTGGCCTGGATGCCCTTGCCGCCGCGATTGGAGATGCGGAAGTCGTAGGACGACGAGATCTTGCCAAAGCCAAGTTCGGTCAGCGTCAACACGAACTGCTGCGACGCGTCCATCTCGGCGTAACGCTCGACCGAGAGCGCGACGTCGCCGCCTTCGTCCTCGGCTTCATCGGCGACCGTCGGAAGATCTGTCTCGACGGCGTCGCCGGTGCGGGCCCGGCGGTTGGCGCCATATTGCTTGAGGAACGTGCCGCGCTCTGCGGGGGACGCATCGAAATGGCGGAGGATCGACATCGAGATGACCTTCTCGCCGTCGCCCAGCGTGATGCCGCGAACGCCGGTGGAGTCGCGGCCCTTGAAGACGCGCACGTCGCCGACTTCGAAGCGGATGGCGCGGCCACCCGAAGTGGTCAGCAGCACATCGTTATCGGCCGAGCAGGTTTCGACGCCGACGATGCTGTCGCCCTCGTCGAGCTTCATGGCGATCTTGCCGTTCTTGTTGATCTCGATGAAGTCGGCCAGCGAGTTGCGGCGGACGCCGCCCGAACGGGTGGCGAACATGATGTCGAGCTTCTGCCAGTCGGCCTCGTCCTCGGGCAGCGGCATGATCGAGGTGATGCTCTCGCCGGCGTCGAGCGGCAGCATATTGATCAGCGCCCGGCCCCTCGCCTGCGGCTCGCCGATCGGCAGGCGCCAGACCTTCATCTTGTAGACCTGGCCAAGCGACGAGAAGAACAGCACCGGCGTGTGGGTGTTGGCGACGAACAGGCGGGTGACGAAATCCTCGTCGCGCGTTGCCATGCCCGAGCGGCCCTTGCCGCCGCGGCGCTGCGCCCGATAGGCGGTGAGCGGCACGCGTTTGATGTAGCCGCCATGCGTGACGGTAACGACCATGTCCTCGCGGGCAATGAGGTCTTCGTCCTCGAAATCGCCGGCGGCCTCGTCGATGGTGGTCAGCCGCGGGGTGTTGAACTCGTCCTTGATGGCGGTGAGTTCGTCGCGGACGATCTGCTGCACGCGTTCGCGCGAGCGCAGAATGATCAGGTACTCGGCGATGTCGGCGCCAAGACCGTTGAGCTCGTCGCCGATCTCGTCGCGGCCGAGCGCGGTCAGGCGGCTGAGGGTCAGCGCCAGGATGGCGCGGGCCTGCTCGTCCGACAGGAGGAACGTACCGTCTTCGGCAATCTTGTGCCGCGGGTCGTCGACCAGCGCCATCAGCGGGGCGACGTCGCGGGCCGGCCAGTGGCGTTCCATCAACCGCTCACGGGCGGTCCCCGGATCGGGGGCGGAACGGATGAGCGCGATGACTTCGTCGATATTGGCGACAGCCAC
>JBKJTB010000074.1:0-3040 GCA_046594305.1 Devosia sp.
GTCGCCGGCCTTACACTGAGCGGCGGGCACGGATACCTCAGTCGGCAATATGGCCTCGCGATCGACAACCTGATCGAAGCCGATATCGTGCTGGCGGATGGGAGCTTCGTCACCGCCAGCGAGAAGGACAACGCAGACCTCTTCTGGGCCCTTCGCGGAGGCGGCGGGAACTTCGGGGTTGTGACCAGCTTTCTCTTCAAGACCAACTCCGCCAAAATGCTCTACGGGGGGCCGATCGCCTATGACATCGGCGACGCTGCGCAGGTCATGCGCTGGTACCGTGACTTTGAACGGACCGCGGCGCCCGAATTCTACATCTTCCTCGGTCTGCAGGCGATTCCGCCGACTGCACCATTTCCGGAAGAACACTGGAACAAGAAGATGTGCGTGCTGCTTGTCGCCCACAACGGTTCGAACGCAGAGGCTGACGTCAACGCGGTTCGCGCCAAGCTGCCGACTCCACTCTTCGACTGGTGCGGCCCGCTGCCCTATACGGGGCTGCAAAGCCTTTTCGACCCCTTCTACCCCAAGGGTCTGCAGTGGTATTGGAAAGGCGATTACGTCAAATCTCTTCCAGATGCGGCCATTGATGCGCATATCGAACACGCGCAGAAGGGCAATGTCTTCTCAGCAATGCACCTCTATCCCATCGACGGAGCCGTCCACTCGAAGGCACCAGAAGAAATGGCCTGGAGCACGCGTGACGCGACCTGGTCCATGGTCATCGTCGGGATCAGCCCTGAGCCAGGAGATGCATCAGCGATCAAGGATTGGGCGAAGACTTACTGGAACGCCGTTCACCCGCACGATCTGCCTGGCGCCTACCCCAACTTTATGATGGACGACGAGGGCGATGCCCGAGTACGCGCGTCGTTTGGAGCAAACTATCCCAAGCTGGCATCCATCAAGGCGAAGTACGACCCGCGCAACCTGTTTCGGATCAACCACAACGTCGCTCCGGCTCCCTAGTCCGATGAGCGCCAAGGTTTCGACGCTGCGAACCCCGCCTCGTAGCTTAAGTAGCGGTCCAAACGTTCCGAACTTTGAGGGAAACGCGCGGTGCAAGTGTGGCGGGGCGGAGTGGCGGCTTAAGAAGAATTCCTAAGTCCTTAAGGACTCCACTGCGGGCTTTTTGCAAGGCTAGGGCGGCGATCTCGCCCAGCCTATCTCGCCGGGCCAATGACGACAGAGGGGGCAGCTTTGACCACATTCTCGGGGACTTCCGGAAACGACACTTTAGCGGGTACTGCGGGTTCCGATGCCATCTCAGGCGGAGCCGGGAATGACACGATTGTCGGCAACGGCGGCAATGACACCCTCGATGGGGGCTCAGGAAACGATCAGATCACCGCAGGGAATGGCAGCGACTCGATCAGCGGCGGCGCGGGCGATGACACGATCAACGCTGGCGGTGGTTCAAATCTCATCGATGGCGGCTCCGGAAATGACGCCATCACCTCTGGCGATGGGGCCGACCAAATTGACGGTGGAGCCGGGGATGACCAGATCAGTGCCGGAAATGGTGCGAACGCCATCGCTGGTGGCGCGGGCAATGATACCATCGTCTCGGGCAATGGGTCCGATAGCATAGAAGGCGGCGCGGGCAACGACTCGATCGACAGCGGCGGCGGTTTCGACGTGGTGCACGCCGGAGCCGGTGATGATGTTGTCGTCTATTTTCGGGCAGCAGGCAGCAACAGCTTCGCTCAATTCGACGGCGAAGCAGGCAAGGACAGCTTGCGCTTTGTCGTTTCACGGTCGGAGTATGACAGCAACGCAACGCTGCGGGCGGAGCTCGCCGCCTATGAACAATTCCTGGCGGGCAACAAGGCTCAAAAGACCAGCTTCACATTCACCTTCGGCGACGGTGCCGCACGCCTGAGCTTGACTGCCTTCGAGAAGCTCGATGTCGTTTTCACCGGAAACATCGCACCGGTCGCGGTCGCCGACACGAGCAGCGCTGGCGAAAACGAGGCCAAGACATTTGATGTCCTGGCCAACGATACGGACGCCGATGCAGGTGACGCTAAGACTCTCACTGCGCTAGGCCCGACGTCAGTTTCGAGCAGCAACTCCGCGATCGCTGGGCTCAACGCGGCTAGTGCCTTTTCGATCACGGGCAACCAGGTCAGCTTTACGCCTGGCGCCTTATTCAACTCTCTGGCGATCGGAGAAACCGCAACCATCACCTTGACGTACACAATGCGGGACGCAGCCGGCGCAACGTCTTCGGCAGTTTTGACCGTCGGCATCATCGGTGCCAACGATGCACCGATCGTCAGCGGCGTCGGCCACGCCACCGTCCTCGAAGGCGGGAACGGGTCGGTGATTGTAGATCTGCTTTCCAACGCCAGCGATATCGACAGTGGTGCGGATCTCGACATTACTGGCGTCAGCTATGCCGTGACCGCGGGCGACTGGGCGCGACCTGTCCTCTATGCCCTGGACGGGGAGCACGGCACTCTCAGTATCGACCCTACACAGTTCGAAGGCCTCGGCGAGGGTGACAGCGTCGAGTTGACCTTTGCCTATACCGTGACTGACGGAAATGGCGGAAGTGTCGCGGCGACTGCTATTGTCTCGGTAACCGGCACGGGCGACGCCCCGCTGATCACCGCCGGCCATAGTAATGGTGCAGTGGCCGAGGACGGGGTGCTAGTCGCGACCGGGACGCTGGCAGCGACGGATGCAGACTTCGGCGATATAACGAGTTGGACGGCTGGTGCTGCGACCTACGGCACCGCGGCGATCGACCTCCACACGGGTGAGTGGACCTACACTCTGAACAACGCCCTAGCGGCCGTTCAGGGGCTCGGCGCTGGCGACACACTCGCCGACAGCTTCGTCGTCACCGCCACCGACAGCGACGGGCTCGCAGATACTCGAACGGTCTCGCTCACCATCACCGGCGCGGGCGACGCTCCGCTGATCACCGCCGGACATAGCACTGGTGCAGCGGTCGAGGACGGAGTGCCGGTTGCGACCGGGACACTGGCAGCGACCGATACAGACTTCGGCGACACGACGAGCTGGACAGCTG
>JBKJTB010000225.1:0-9212 GCA_046594305.1 Devosia sp.
GTTCGTGCGCGAGCCGGAATTCGTCGGCCAGACCAAGGACCGGCTGAGTTCGCCCGAGGCCACCCGGATCGTCGATACGGCGCTGCGCGACGCCTTCGACCACTGGCTGACGGCCTCGCCACAGCAGGCCAACCGGCTGCTCGACTGGGCCGTGGAGCGCGCCGAGGAGCGGCTGCGGCGCAAGAAGGAAAAGGAAATCGACCGGCAGTCGGCGACGCGCAAGCTGCGCCTGCCGGGCAAACTGGCAGACTGCACGCAGTCGGCGGCGCAGGGTGCCGAAATCTTCATCGTCGAGGGCGACTCGGCCGGTGGCAGCGCCAAATCGGCGCGCGACCGGGCCAGCCAGGCCGTGCTGCCGCTCCGCGGCAAGGTGCTCAACGTCGCCGGGGCAACGCGCGACAAGATCACGGCCAACCAGCAGATCGCCGATCTGATCCAGGCGCTGGGCTGCGGCACGCGCGATCGTTACCGCGAGGACGATCTGCGCTACGACAAGATCATCCTGATGACCGACGCCGACGTCGATGGCGCCCACATCGCGTCGCTGCTGATGACCTTCTTCTTTCAGGAGATGCCAAAACTCATCGACGACGGGCACCTCTATCTGGCGATGCCACCGCTTTACCGGATCAGCGCCGGACCGAAGGTGCTTTACGCCATGAACGACCTGCACAAGGACGAGCTGATGGCGACCGAGTTCAAGAACAAGAAGGTCGACATCACGCGCTTCAAGGGTCTGGGCGAGATGCCGTATGTGCACCTGCGCGAGACGACGATGGACAAGAAATCCCGCACCCTGCTGCAGGTGCGCGTGCTGCAGGACCGGGCGGAGACGGTATCCTCGGTCGATCGCCTGATGGGCACCAAGCCCGAGGCGCGCTTCGAGTTCATCCAGGCCAACGCGCAGTTCGTGAGCGACCTCGACATCTGACGGTCACGTTCCCATATTAAGGAAACCCTAGGGAATCTCGTTGACTCGGAAGGGATTCCCACTATGTTCCCGGCCCGTCGGGAACCACTCCGCCGCTCGGCTGTCTTCCAGCCACAACGCCGGCTCCTCCCAACCCCCTCGAGTGGACGAACACATTGCCAGACGACTTTTATGGGCTGGGCCTCAGTGCCAAGGTGACCGATGCGGTTGCTGCCGCCGGGTACACCAAGCCGACCGAAATCCAGGCGCAGGCCATCCCGCATGTTCTCAACAAGCAGGACATCATCGGTATTGCGCAGACCGGCACGGGCAAGACCGCTTCCTTCGTGCTGCCCATGCTCACGCTGCTCGAAAGCGGCCGGGCGCGCGCCCGCATGCCGCGCACCCTGATCCTCGAGCCGACGCGCGAACTCGCAGCGCAGGTGCATGAGAATTTCGAGAAATACGGCATCAATCACAAGCTCAGCGTCGCGCTGATCATCGGCGGCGTGTCGTTCGACGATCAGAACAAGAAGCTCGATCGCGGCGTCGATGTGCTGATCGCGACCCCGGGCCGCCTGCTCGACCAGTTCGAGCGCGGCCGCATCCTGATGTCGGGCGTTGAGATCCTCGTGATCGACGAAGCCGACCGCATGCTCGACATGGGTTTCATCCCCGAAATCGAGAAAATCTGCGCAAAACTGCCGCCGGCCCGTCAGACGCTGTTTTTCTCCGCCACCATGGCGCCCGAGATCCAGAAGCTGACCAGCCGCTTCCTCAAGGACCCGATCCGCATCGAGGTGGCGCGCAAGAACTCGACGGCCGAAACCATCGACCAGCGCCTCGTCAAGGTGTCGAACAATCCGGAAGAAAAGCGCGCCGCGCTGCGCCAGATCATTCGCAGCGAGAAAGACCTCAAGAACGCGATCATCTTCTCCAACCGCAAGCGCGATGTGGCGACGCTCGCCCGCTCGTTGCAGCGGCACGGCTTTTCGGCTGGGGGCCTGCATGGCGACATGGACCAGAAGAGCCGCACCGAGACGCTCGACGCATTCAAGACCGACAAGCTGATGTTCCTCGTGGCAAGCGACGTGGCCGCCCGCGGGCTCGATATCCCGATGGTCAGCCACATCTTCAATTTCGATGTGCCGACGCACGCCGAGGACTACATCCACCGCATCGGCCGCACGGGCCGGGCCGGCCGCTCGGGCATCTCGATCACTCTGGCGACGCCGTCGGACGGCAAGTATCTCGACGCCATCGTCAAGCTGATCCAGAAGGACATTCCGCCGATGGCGCTCGATGGCGCCGCCGTGGCCGCCGATACGGCGCCAAGCGGTGATGAGCCGCGCGGCGAAAGCCGCAGCCGCAGCCGGGGCCGTTCGCGCCATACGGGCGACGGCAAGACCACACGCGAGCCCAGCGAGGCCAAGCCGCCCCGCGAGAAGCAAGAGTCACGTCCGCCGCGGGCCCAGCAAGAAGCGCGTCCGCAGCGCGATCAGCAGGAACCACGCCCACCGCGGGCCCAGCAGGAGCCGCGTCCGCCACGCGACCAGCAAGAGCCGCGCCCGCCGCGTGAAAAGAGCGAGCGGCGCCCCCGCAACGAACGGCCTGTTAACAACCCGGAACGTATTGCCGAGTATGCTTCGGACACGCCGTTCGGTTCGGACGGTCCGGTACCTGCGTTTCTTCTTCGGCCGGGTGTTGCCCGGTAGGTTGAGCAGCAAACTAGTATTATCGCTGAGATCAACAAGTTGATGACTTCCCCCTAATATCCGCGACTTTTACTGACCCTTAATTGACTCATCGGAAAACTACCAACGACTAGAATTGGTCACGCGTCGGGACCGGGGGCACAGTGTCGGAACAGGAATTCAGGCGCGCCCTGGGGTATGCCAACTCGGCAATGGACCTGCTCAAGCGAGGGCAGATCCCGCCTTATCCCCAATTCTACGAGCTGCTTTACACGTATGCGACGGGCGTCAATCCGTCGCTGAACCAGCGCGTTAACCAGATCTTCCGCGACGGCAGCGCGACGGCGGAACTCGCCGAGCGGCTGTATAATGAGTTCCTCAAATCGCAGGACGCCAACGAGCGCATTTCGAGCGTTTCCGAGCGCATGGCGACGCGTATCGAAGCGGTGCACGACGCGATCGACACGGCGATGGCGACGGCCAACTCCTATTCGGGCACACTGCAATCGGCCAGCGGCGACCTCGGGCATGACATGTCCGAAGTCGAACTGCGATCCACCGCGCTGAAGCTGCTCGGCGAAACGCGGCGCATGCAGGACGCGAATGCCCAGCTTGAGCAGAAGCTCGAAGCCTCGCGCGACGACATCGCGGCGCTGCAGCGCGACCTCGACGAAGTCCGGCGCGAGTCGATGCTCGACCCGCTCACCAAGATTTTCAACCGCAAGTCGTTCGACGAAGGCATGCTGAAGAGCTTCAACGAGGCCGCCGAAGTGGGCACGCCGCTCTGCCTGATGCTGCTCGATATCGACTATTTCAAGCGCTTCAACGACACCTGGGGGCACCAGACCGGCGACCAGGTGCTGCGGCTAGTCGCCATGACGCTCAAGTCCAACATCAAGGGCAAGGACATGGCCGCCCGCTATGGCGGCGAGGAATTCGCGGCCATCCTGCCCGAGACCGACCTCGAAGGCGCGATGATCGCAGCAGACAACATCCGCAAGGCGATCCAGGCCAAAGAACTGCTGAAGCGCTCGACCAACGAGAAGCTGGGCCGGATCACGGCGTCATTCGGTGTGGCGATGTACCGGCCGGGCGACAGTCCCGCCTCTCTGATCGAACGCGCCGACCGCTGCCTCTATGCGGCCAAGCACGCCGGCCGCAACCGGGTGATGAGCGAGAACGAGCTTCGGGACGACATCAAGATCGTCGCTTAGGCGACCGTCACCCCGAGCGAGCGCAGAGCATCCCAATAGCCGGGGTAGGTCTTTCCCACGCAGTCTGGATCGAGGATTTCGATGCCGCCGATCTTGAGGCCGGCGAGAGCAAAGCTCATGGCGATCCGGTGATCTTCGTAGGTTTCGATACGCGTGCGGGCGTTACGATGCGCCGCGCTCATCAAACGAGGATCGGCATTGACGATGAGATCGTCACCCTCCTCACGCGCCAGACCGGGCTGGATGCGGTTGAGTTCATCGTGCAGCGCGTCGATGCGGTCGCACTCCTTCACGCGCAGATTGGCGATACCGACGAAGCGCACCGGTGTGGTGTTGAACGCGGCGAGCACCGCCAGCGTTGGAACGGCGTCCTGCATTTGCGAGCCGTCGATCACCGCCGGCATATTGGGGAACATGCGGATGAACGCCGCGGCTTCCGCGTCGGGCTGAGTGAAGGCGTCCGTCGGCACGCCGAGATCGATCTTGCCCTTGGTGAGCGCTTCGGCGGCCCACAGATACGTCGCGGCTGAAGCATCGGGCTCGATGACGAAGTCGGTGGCGGTGTAGCCGGTGGGCTCGACGCGCCAGGTGGTGTGATCGAGCTGCGCGACGCGGGCACCGAAGGCGGTCATCGCGGCCACGGTGAGATCGACATAGCCGCGGGCGTCGAGGTCCTTGCCTGACAGCGCGACGTCGATGGGGCCTTCGCCGAACGGCGCGGCCATCAGCAGCGCGGAGACGTACTGGCTCGACAACCCGCCATCGATCTCGACGCGGCCCGAGCCGAAATTGCCGCGGCCTTCGACCATGACGGGCGGGCAGCCGGTCGGCGCGCTGGCGACGATGCCAAGCGATTTGAGCGCGGTGACGAGCGGGCCGATGGGCCGCTTGCGCATCGCCTCGTCGCCGTCGACGACAACCACGCCATCAACCAGGGCTACCGCAGCCGTGAGGAAGCGCACCGCAGTGCCGGCGTTGCCGAGCATTAGCGGCTCCCTCGGCGGCGCAAGGAAGCCGGCGCTGGTGACGACGAAACTGGTGTCGTCAGGCTCATCCACGACGACGCCCATCTGGCGGAGCGCGGCGGCCATCAACTGCGTGTCTTTGGATTTGAGTGCGCCAGTCAGCCGGCTCGTGCCCCTCGCCAGTGCCGCCAGCAGCAGCGCGCGATTGGTGATGGACTTGCTGCCCGGCGGGGTGACGCGGCCGACCAAGGGATGATCGGGCGGTGTAATGGTGAGGGACGCGGTCATGGGTTGGGAGGTGGCACGGCCTCCTCGTCAACGCAAGACCTGCCAAAACCACGGAGTCATTCCCGCGAAAGCGGGAATCTCCGTTTGCGGAAAATCGAGATGATCCGGGTCGTGCGGGCCGGGCGTCGCCCGGCTCGTCCCCGCAATGCCTTCAACTGCGTCCGGCCAACAGAGATTCCCGCTTTCGCGGGAATGACTCCGTGGTTGGGAAAGTACGGTGCCCTACTCCACCGTCACCGATTTCGCCAGATTGCGCGGCTGGTCGACGTCGGTGCCCATGAAGACGGCCGTGTGGTAGGCGAGGAGCTGGACCGGGATCAGCGCCAGGATGGGGGCGACGAAGCTCATCACCTTCGGGATGATGATGATCTCGGCGACGCCGTGGCCGATATGGGCGGCGCCCTCGGCATCGGTGACGAGGATGATCTGGCCGCCGCGGGCGGCGACTTCCTGCATGTTGGACATGGTCTTTTCCATGAGCTCGTCGGACGGCGCGACGACGATGACGGGCATCACTTCGTCGACCAGCGCGATAGGACCGTGCTTCAGTTCGCCGGCGGGATAACCCTCGGCGTGGATGTAGCTGATCTCCTTGAGTTTTAGCGCGCCCTCCATGGCGACCGGAAACATCGGGCCGCGGCCGAGATAGAGCACATCCTTGGCCTTGCTCAGGCCCTTGGCGATCTTTTCGATATGCGCCTCGGTGCCCAGCGCGGTGGACACAGCCGCCGGGAGTGCGGTGAGGGCGCGGACGAGTTCGGATTCCTGCTTGCGGTCAATCGTCCCACGAGCGACGCCGGCGGCAATCACGAGGCTCGCGAGCGCGGTGAGTTGGGCGGTGAGCGCCTTGGTGGAGGCGACGCCGATTTCGGGACCGCAGAGGGTCGGGAACACGACTTCGCTTTCACGGCCGATGGTCGATTCCGGCACGTTGAGCAGCGAGACCACGTGCTGGCCCTGCCCCGCGCAATAGCGCAGCGCCGCGAGCGTGTCGGCGGTCTCGCCCGACTGCGAGATGAAGAGCGCAAGGCCGCCCTTGTCCACGGGCGGTTCCCGGTAGCGGAATTCCGAGGCGACATCGACGTCGACCGGCAGGCGCGCATATTTCTCGAACCAGTATTTGGCGATCAGCCCGGCATAGTATGCTGTGCCGCAGGCCGAAATGGTGAGGCGCGGCAGCGTGGCGAAATCGAAGGGCAGCTTTTCGCGCAGCGCGACCTTTTCGGCGCCCATATCCACGTAGTGGCTGAGGGTGTGCGAGATGGTTTCGGGCTGCTCGTAGATTTCCTTGGCCATGAAATGGCGGTGGTTGCCCTTGTCGACCATCAGCGCCGAAGCCTGCGACACCAGCGTCTCGCGCCGGACGATCGCATCGACCTCGTTGCGGATGGTGACGCCCTTGGGCGTGATGACGGCCCAGTCGCCATCGAGCAGATAGCTGAGGCGGGAGGTGAACGGGGCGAGCGCCATGGCGTCGGAGCCCAGATACATCTCGGTGTCGCCATAGCCCACCGCGAGCGGGGCGCCGTGGCGCGCGGCGATCAGCAGCTTGTCGTGGCCCTTGAACATGAAGGCGAGCGCAAAGGCACCGCGCAGCTGCTTGAGCGTGGCGGCGACGGCCATCTCGGGGTCGAGGCCGCGGTCGATCTCGCGGGTGACCCACAGGGCGACGGATTCCGTGTCGGTCTGCGTCTTGGGCAGATAACCGTCCTTGGCGAGGTCGGCGAGCAGTTCGCGGAAATTCTCGATGATGCCATTGTGGACCACGGCGACCTTGTCGGTGGCGTGCGGATGGGCGTTGCCCTCGGTCGGGGCACCGTGCGTCGCCCAGCGGGTGTGGCCGATGCCGATATTGCCGGCGAGCGGCTCCATGCCAAGCTTGGTCGCGAGATTGCCGAGCTTGCCCTCGGCTCTGCGGCGTGCGATGGAACCATGTTCCAGCGTGGCGACGCCAGCACTGTCATAGCCGCGATATTCGAGCCGCTTCAGCGCATCGACCAGACGCGGCGCGACCGGCTCGGTGCCGATGATCCCAACGATCCCGCACATCAGGCTTTCCCCTTTGCAGCTTTCTTAGCGAGAGCTTTCTCGCGCAATTTCGGCGCATAGCCGAGTTTGTTTTCCTGCCGCGCGCGCCCGAAGGCGACGGCGTCGGGCGGGACGTCGTCGGTGATGACGCTGCCCGAGGCAGTGTAGGCGCCCTCGCCGATCGTCACCGGCGCGACGAGCGACGCGTTGGAGCCGATGAAGACGTCGTCGCCGATGATCGTCTTGTCCTTGTTCACGCCGTCGTAGTTGCAGGTGATGGTGCCGGCGCCGATGTTCACGTTGCGGCCGATCTCGGCATCGCCGAGATAGCTCAGATGCCCGGCCTTGGTGCCGGCGCCAATCTTGCTCTTCTTCACCTCGACGAAGTTGCCGAGGTGGACGTCCGGCCCGAGCTCGGCGCCGCCGCGGATACGGGCAAACGGGCCGATAGAGGCGCCCTCCCCGATCATCGCGTCCTCGATGTCGCAGAAGGCGCGGATCTCGACATTGTCGGCGATCCTGACGCCGGGGCCGAAGACGACATTGGGGAAGATCGTGACGTCGCGGCCGATCTGGGTGTCCCAGGAGAAATAGACCGAGCCGGGATCGCGCAGCGTCACGCCCGCCTGCATGAACTCGGACCGACGGAACTCCTGGAACGTCGCTTCAGCTTGCGCCAGCTTGGTGCGGTCATCGACGCCGATCACTTCGTCGGCGTTGGCTTCGACGAAGTCGACGCGCCGGCCATCGGCGTTCGCGAGTTCGACGGCGTCGGTGAGGTAGTACTCGCCCTTGGCGTTCTTGTTGTCGATGCGGTCGATGACGGAGCGCAGCGTCTCGGCGCGAAAGCCCATGATGCCGGAATTGACGAAGCCCACCCTCAGTTCATCGGCGGTGGCGTCCTTGTGCTCGCGGATGGCGAGCAGGCGGCCATTGTCGGTCAGGAGGCGCCCATAGCCAGTCGGATCATTCGGGCGGAAGCCGACGACGACGATGTCGGCGCCCGCGTCGAGGCGGGCCGCGATGCCGGCGAGAGTTTGCGCGGTCACCAGCGGCGTGTCGGCATAAAGGACGACGATGTTGCCCTTGGCGCCGGCGTAGGCGCTCGCAGCCTGCCGGACCGCGTGGCCGGTCCCGAGACGTTCGATCTGCCTCGACATGGTGGCGGCGGGGGCGATCCGGGTCACTTCGGCCTCGATGGCCTCGTGGTTCGGGCCGACAACGACGGCGACGGAGGCGTGCGCGGCGAGGGCCGTGCGGAGGACGTGCGCCACGACAGGCAGCCCGCCGATGGGGTGCAAGACCTTGGGGATTGCCGATCGCATGCGGGTACCCTCGCCCGCCGCCAGTATGATCGACAACAGTTCGGCCATTGCAGCCCCGTTTTCCACGCCCGATTTGGCCGTATTCTATGGCAGCAACGTGTTGGAAAACCATTACGCCGCCGCGATGGTAAACTCTTATCGGGCGCGCGATTCGAAAGCGTGCGGCGGGGCTAGGGTTTGGCGAAACCGGTCGATCATTTCCGGGCAGCGGATATCACATTCTGGGGCGTTTTCGCGCTCGTCACCTGGACGGTCGCCGTGCTGGGCGCCAACGTGTCGGCGTTTATCCCGGATGGGATTCTCGGGGGCCTCCATGCCTCGCGCCTCGACGGCGCCAGTTTCAACCAGTTGCGCGGCCAGGTGGTGGACCTCCAAAGCGAGGCGGCGCGGCTGCGGCAGGACAATACCGTGCTGATGCAGCGCTTTGCGCTCAGCGAACAGTCGGGCGGCGAGGTGATGCGGCGCGTCGGGGCGCTCGAGTTGACCGTGCCGCAGGTGCTCGACGCGCTGAACGCCCGCGGTCCCGGCATCGACACGGGAACGACGGCATCGACCGGAACGGGGCCCTCGACCAGTTTCGACGTCAAAGGCGGCTCGGTGAGCTACACTACGAGCCCGATGGCGGCGGTGCAGGCGCCGGCCGCCACGACCCAGCCGATGCCAAATGCGCTCTCCACGATCGCGCCCGATTCCAGCGCCTTCGGCATTGCGCTAGGCCCCCCGATCGATGCGAATGAGGGCGAAACGGCCTGGCGCAGCATGAACGACAAGGTCGGCACGCTGCTGCT
>JBKJTB010000304.1:0-4254 GCA_046594305.1 Devosia sp.
GCGCGCGCTGCTGCTGGTAGAATTCGTAGTCGCCGCTGTAGCTGGTCAGTGTGCCGCCATCGATCTCGACGATCTTGTTGACGATGCGGTTCATGAACTCGCGGTCGTGCGAGGTCATCAGCAGGCCGCCCTCGTAGCGCTTGAGGAAGGCCTCAAGCCAGATCAGACTTTCGAGATCGAGGTGGTTGCTTGGCTCGTCGAGGAGCAGTGCATCCGGGCGCATCAGGAGGATCTTGGCGAGCGCCACGCGCATCTTCCAGCCGCCGGACAATGCGCCGACATCGCCGTCCATCATGGTCTGGCTGAAGCCGAGACCATCGAGGACTTCGCGGGCGCGCGCATCGAGGCTGTAGCCGTCGAGTTCCTGGAATTTGCCCTGCACCTCGCCATAGCGGGTAATGATCTCGTCCATCTCGTCGGCACGGTCGGGATCGGCCATGGCAGCTTCGAGTTCGGACAGCTCCCCCATGAGCGTGCCGGCCGGACCGGCGCCCTCCATGACTTCGGCGACGGCGCTACGGCCCTGCATGTCGCCGACGTCCTGGCTGAAATAGCCGATGGTGACACCGCGATCGACGGAGATTTGCCCCTCGTCGGGCTGCTCCTCGCCGGTGATGAGGCGGAACAGCGTAGTTTTGCCGGCGCCGTTCGGGCCGACGAGCCCGATCTTTTCGCCGCGCTGCAATCCGGCGGACGCTTCGATGAAGACGAGCTGCTTGCCGTTCTGTTTGCCGATGCTCTCGAGTTTGATCATGAGGCTACCCTTGGGCGCATGTCCGCGAGCCAGGCGGTGATCGCGCCGGCGAGCATGAAGGCCAGCGCCTGATGTCCAAGCGCCAGGGCCAGCGGGACCTGCAGCACGAGCGTGCTGATACCGAGCGCAACCTGCAGAACGATGAGCAACGCGATACGCGGGAGCCAGCCGCCCTGCCCGCGGCGGTAGATCCAAAGAGCACCGGCGTAGAGCACGATGACGTAGGCGATGGTGCGGTGGATGAACTGCACGGTGAGGGCGTTCTCGAACAGATTCTTCCACCACGGGTCCATAACTCCGAGGCCGTTGGGGACGAGCGCGCCGTCCATCAGCGGCCAGGTATTGTAGCCCATGCCGGCATCGAGGCCGGCGACGAACGCCCCTGCCCCGATCTGGAGAATGACGAGGACGAGCAGGATCAGCGCCGATGCGCGATCGTCGACGCGCGCCACGGTGCGCCCCGGTGTCAGGCGCCGGGCGACCCAGACGAGGGCGATGAACAGCAGTAGCGCGGCGGTGAGGTGCGCGGCGAGGCGGTATTGCGAGACGCTGGTGAGCGTCGTGAGGCCGGAGGTAACCATCCACCAGCCCAGCGCGCCCTGGAAGCCGCCCAGGACGAACAGGCCGGCGAGCGGCGCCGCGAGATTCCAGGTGAAGCGGCGCTGGACGAGGAAAATCAGGAACGGCACGGCGAAGACGAGACCGATGATGCGGCCCAGCGCGCGATGCAGCCACTCCCAGAAGAAGATGAATTTGAACTCGTCCAGGGTCATGCCCTGGTTGAGCACCTGATATTGCGGGATCTGCTGGTAGGCCTCGAACTCGGACTGCCAGTCGGCATCGCTCAGCGGCGGGATGATGCCGGTGATCGGCTTCCACTCGGTGATCGAGAGGCCGGACTCGGTTAGCCGCGTCAGGCCGCCGACCACGACCATCGCCAGCACCATCAGCGCGATGACATAGAGCCAGATCCGGACGGGCTTCAGCCGGTCCGGGGCGGTGTCGGGGATGGATTCGGCGGCGGTAAGGGAGACCAAAGGATTGACCGGCTCATTGATTGCGGCGAGGGAATAGCCCCGCGCCGCCGCCGGTGCAATCGATGGAGTGACGCAGGGCGATGACCCGCAGCACGCGCAGCCTTTTGGGCACAATCGGCATCATATTGGTGACGATCGGCTACCCGCTGGCGGTGGCGGTGCTGCTCGGCGATGCATTGGCGGCCCTGCCCGCTTGGGGTTCTATCCCGCTTTTTGCGGTGCTGGGCCTGCTCTGGTGCCTGCCGATGGCGGTGCTGATCCGCTGGATGGCCCGGCCGGACTAGCGGCGGCTCGTTCAGAGCGGCGTCTGCGGGTGGCGGATTTCCCAAATGCGGTAGGCGACGCCCATCAGCAATGCCCAGGCGATGCCGAGCGCCCACCCTGCCAGCACGTCGGTGGGAAAGTGGACCCCCAGATAGAGCCGGCTGATGCCGACGATGATGGTCAGGAAGATCGCTGCGCCGACATAGAAGATCCGCAACTGCAGCTTCTCGGTTGACCCTGCGAGGATCGTGCCGAGCGTCAAATAGACGATGGCCGAGAGCGCTGCGTGGCCGCTCGGAAAACTCGCGCTCAGAACGCGCTCGGGATCGATGAAGTCGGGTCGCGTCCGATTGAAGGCGTTCTTGAAGATGGTGCTGAGGATTTCGCCCCCGATGACCGAGGCGGCGACGAACAGCGCCGTTCCCCGGCGGCCGCTCATTGCGAGAGCCGCAACGGCGAAGATCAAGATAAGCGCCAGGACGCTGAAGCTTCCCAGGGCAGTGATGTCGCGTACGGCCTCCTGCAGCCACGGCGGACCAAGCGGGTCGGCGGTATTGGCCGGATCGCGAAACAGCAGCAGGATGGCGTTGTCGAAGGCACTGGTTTCGCCCTCGCTCATTTCGTCCGCGATGATGCCGAAGCCGCCGGCGAGTGCGGCGACGACCAGCATGCTGACGTAAAGCGGCCAATGTTTCAGGTTGAGGAAAGCGACGCTCATCTTGGATGAAATGGGTGCCGGGGCCGGAAGGTTGCACGCAATCCTATGCACCCTTCCCCATCAGGTTGAACACCGCGGGTGTGCCGAAGACATCGACATAGCGGCGCTGCTGGAAATTGCCGTTGAGCGAGATGCGCGGCAGCGCCTGCAGCGCGTCGCGATGCTTGCGGTAGAGAGCGCCGGGGATGGTGGTAACCGCGGAGCGAAGACCCAGGTCCTTGGCAAGCTGATACTCGCGCCCACTTGCGGAGGCCGTGCCGCCGATGGGGTAGCTCAGATGGATGGGGCGCTTGCCGAACTGCGCCTCGATGACTTTGACCGACATCTCGATCTCGCTGCGCGCCTGCTCTGCGGGAAGCTTGGCGAGCTCATAGTGGTGCACCGTGTGCGCGCCAATGGTGCAGAGCTGCTCGGTGGCGAAAGTCCGGAGCTCCGTCCAGTCCATGATGAGGCTGCGGCAGTGCGCGTCGAGATCGAAATTGTACTTGGCGGCGAGATCGCGGATCAGGGCGACTCGCGCCGGCTCCGGCATGGCGCGCATTTTGGCATAGAGCTGGTCGTAGGCCGCGCGCTTTTCGGCGAGAGTCGCGGTCGGGATATAATCGTTCTCGCCGTGCTCGGTGACGGCAATGGCGTCCTGCCTGGCAATGATGTCCTCGAGCGCCTGCCACCAGACCTCCCCTATCCCGTCGACCAATGCCGTAGGAACATAGAGCGTGAAGGGGCACTGGTGCTTGCGCAGGATCGGCAGCGCGTATTTGAGATTGTCGCGATAGGCGTCGTCGAAGGTAAAGACGGCGAAGCGCTTTTCCTGGAACTCGGACTCGATGCGGCGCACCCCTTCGCCCAGGTCGACGATCTCAAAACCGAGCTGGCGAATACGCTGGATGGCGAAGTCGAGGAAGTCCGGCTTCACCTGTAGAATCGAATTCGGTGCGAAGTCGGCGGGATCGTCGGGCAGCACGCGGTGCAGCGTGAAGATGACGCCACGGGCGCGCGAGGTGGCGCGGATCAGTGCGGTGAGGCGGGTCGCCCACAGAGCCTCGAAGGCAGTCGTGATGGCGACATAGCGCAGCGCCCCCATCAGGCCACGGCGGATTGCGGCTCGGGAGCGACGACGCTCGATACGGTCTCGAAGCCGAGCGATGCCGCGTCGGCGGAGACGGCCTCGACCAGCGCTTCCGGCGTCGACGGCTGGCGCACGATGACGAGGCGGGCGGGTGCGCCGCTGAACAGCGACAACGTGGAGTTGAGGCCGGTGCGGCCGGTCGAGATGACCACCACCTCATAGATGTCGCTCAGTGCTTCGATCAGAGTGAGCGGGCGCATGGACCGGCGGTCCAATACTGGCAGCCCGCCCCATGGTACTTCGGCGAGCCCTTCGCGGACGCGATGGACGACGTCGCCGAAGCTGGCCTGCTCGGCACAAAGGTCGGTGAGGCCGGGCGCCGAAGACGGGCGGCCGCTGCCGGCGTCGACGC
>JBKJTB010000315.1:0-3414 GCA_046594305.1 Devosia sp.
CTGGCTGGTGGTATCATGCTGGTCGTCGGCCGGCGCCCTGTACGAAAGCATGCCGTGGCCGAGCATACTCGACGTGTTGGCCAAAAATTGCTCGCCTGCGCGCCCAGCGAGTTGAAATTGGAGCCCTGCAACAGACCGCTGGCGTTGAACGAGGAGCCACTGCCTAGAATGCCGCTCCCGCTGGTGCTGACAATCGATGCGCCATCGTTGCTGATGATCGCAGCGCCGGTCTTGCCCACCAGTTCGTTGATGGCGAGGCCGCTGAGACTGCCACCATCATTGGTGATCAGACTCGCTCCATCATTGGAGATCAGGCTGCCGCCGTCGTTGGTGATGAGGCTGCCACCGTCATTGGTGATGAGGCTCGCCCCGTCATTGCCGATGATGCTGGCACCGTCATTGGAGATGATGCTGCCGCCATCATTGGTGATCAGCCGGAGGGCATCGAAATTCCCATTGTCGGCCATCGCTTTGAGCGCATTGGGTCCCGAGTGAGCAGCGGTCTCGAGGGTGATCAGAAGTTTGGGATCAGCCGTCCCTCCGGTCGCCGCGGGGTCGACCGTCGCGGTCAGCGACAGAGGATGGCCGGAGTCCGTGCTGATCAGCGAGTAGTTGACGAGGTGACCACCGACGAAGTCCTGCTGGACCTCGGAGTGCTCGGCGCCCGAGGTGATGGTCGAATGTGTCAGGGGTCCGAAGGCCAACGAATTGCCGGGGCCGTATCGGTATGTCGTCGCAAGGTTCGTACTCGGGCCGAAATTGAGAAGGACGTGATCGCCGTTGGCGTTCTGGCTTTCGTAGCTCTTCACGCTCCCCGACGGATTGTAGAGCACGATGGTGACGAAGGTCTGGGCGTGTGGAAATGGCCCGGCGGCATCAGGATCGCCGGGCAGTATCTCGCTTTGGTCCACCCGGAACCGATGGACGTCCGCATCGCCGTCCTCGGCATAGAAGATCTGAAACGCGATTTTTTCATCGTTGTTCAGATGAGCGATGTTGTTGCCGGGTTGGGGGATATCCACGAGCATCTCCGCAGTGACCTTGGCCTCGGCGCTGTCGAGTGGCTTGCGCACCCGGCCCTCATGCTATAATTGCTCAGTGAGCATAATGTCAACTCAGTGAGCCATTACTTTTGACGTCGGAACAGCGCCCCATCTTTGTTGCCGACGCGGTTGCGAGGCCCGAGTGGAATCTGGCGCGGCCTCGCCTGCTTGCGGAACTGCTCGAGTTGACGGCGCGCATGTTACATTCGCGCGGCTATGCAGAAGATTTGTTCCCGGCCCAATGGGCAGCGCTTCGCTACTTTGCGCGCACGGCCCCGGACCGGCGGACGGCGAGCGACCTGGCCCGATTTCAGGGCCTCGCGAACGGTCCGGTCAGCCGCACGGTCCGGACGCTCCTGCACAAGGGCATGCTCGCCAAATCGGCCCTCCGGTCTGGCAGCCGGGCCGTCGTGATGGAGTTGACCGATACGGGCCGCGAGCTGATGAGATGCGATCCGACCATTGCGCTCGAAGCCGCGATCGGAGAGCTTGACGCTTGGGAGCAGGAAGCTTTCGTCAGCGCTTTGGAAGTAGTCCTTCGGCGGCTCTCGTCTAGGATATGATCGCTCGGATCTCAGCCACGAGTTCGCGGACATCGAAGGGCTTCACGAAGACCTTGTTAGCGCCCCAAACCTGCGCGAGTGCGGCGGCCGACGCGATCGAGAGGCCAGGCCCACCTCCCGTGATCACGAAGACCGGCAGGTCGGCGTCGAGCCGCTGGATCGCCTTTACGACCTCGATCCCGTCTGCACCCGGCATCCAAACGTCCGTAACGATGGCGGCGAATTTTCCAGCTTGCAGCTGCGCAATAGCCTCGGCGCCATCACTGGCCTCCTCGACCTCGAACCCCTGATCGACCAGCTCGAGCCTGAGCGCCAAGCGATTGGCAGAACTGTCATCGGCTATCAGAACGCGCGAGGTCATGGTCATTTCCTAACTCGTTGATCAGCCACAGTATATGACGGGTGGATGGTGATAGCGATGGTCGTGCCTCGGCCCTCGGTAGAATCGATTTCGAGAGACCCACCCCAGCCGCGGACGATCCCGGCGACGACCGAAAGTCCCAGCCCAGTACCTCCTGTCCGCCCGCTCACGAACGGTTCGGTGACGTGTGCGAGGATCTTGGCTGGGATGCCGGGACCGTCATCTGACACGGCGAGCCGCGTCCAACCTTCGCCGTCGGTCGAGAGCACGACGCTGAGCCGGCCGTGGCCATCCATGGCGCGGACGGCATTTCCGATGAGGTTCGAGATAACCTGAAGCATTTCGCCCGGCGGAACGACGACGGAAGAAATGCCGAGGACCTGGTCATCGAGAGCAATCGTTGCGGGGATGGTGGCACGCACCGCCGTAAGGGCGTCGCCAAGAGCCACACCGATGAGCCGGTCGGGTCCGGGAAGCTTTGCCGGATTGAATGCATTGAGCACCCCGGCAACGATCTGCCCGGCATGCTGGCCAGAGGTGACCACCAGATCGAGCAGTTTTTTCGATTCTAAGTCGTCGGACATGTCGCGCACCCGGCGGGCGAGATTGACGATTGGATGCAACAAATTGTTGACCTCATGCGCCACATTGCCGGCCAGATGTCCGAGCGCGGAAAGGGTCGCATCGCGCGCCTCGCGATCGCGCCTCTCCACGCGATCGGTGATATCCGCAATGGTGCCGGCGACACCTCCGGCTTGCGGATCCCTCGACAGCGGCGCGAGACTGATCGAAAGCCAGCGTGTCGTCCCTGCGGTCGACTGCAGTTCGACGTCGCGCAGCGACAGCGGATCTGCGATGGCACCACGCAGCCGATCAAGTGTGCCTTCCTGCTGGGCGGCGGCAATGCGCCCCAGGGCAAGGTCAAGTTTCCCACCTTCTACCAGCCCCAGATCGCGGGCCAGGCGGCCGGCGGCACTCAGTATCGTGCCAGTCGAGTCGGTCTCGAAATAACTGTCCGAGGCGATCTCGGCATACCCACGATAACGCCGCTCGTTGAGGACCGCAGCCTGCCGGACGACCTCCTGGCGCTGCTGCAAATCGAAGATTGCAAACAGTCCCAATAGCAGCATCGAGACAACCACGTCGATCGAGGTATCAAGCGCCTTCATGATCGCGGGCGATACCGGACTGAGGTAGGAATAGACCCTTATCAAGCCGCCCGTTGCTACGGGAAGAAAGCCCAGCAGAAACATCCAAGCCTTCGGTTGCCGCTTGACGGGACCGAACCAGATCAGCGTACCCACGGCCGCCAGCGTGGCGACGATGACGGTCGGGAAGAAGTCGAGGAAGATCGGGAGGTGAATGCCAAGCCTTAAGGAGAGGGCAAAGAGCCCCTGGATCGGAATGAGAACTGCGAGCGCTACCAGAACGTTGCTCCAACGCGGTG
>JBKJTB010000350.1:0-5594 GCA_046594305.1 Devosia sp.
GTATCGCAGTGTCGCCGAGGAACCGCACGGCTCGTACCACTTCGAGATGGGGCGCTCTCTCGCCGAGCGGCTGGGCTACGAGGCAGCCGATCTCGATCGGATACCCGGTCAGTCGATCGAATCCTTTGCCGGCGTTGGTTACTTCTTTCATCTCGCCAATCTCGTTGCTGGAGAGACGGTGATCGATCTCGGTAGTGGTTCGGGCATGGATTCGTTCGTCGCCGCTCTCAAGGTGGGGCCGATGGGGAAAGTCATCGGTGTCGACATGACCGAGGAGCAGCTCAAGAAAGCTGAGCGGCTGCGTGAGCGGGGACGCTTCGACAATGTCAGCTACCTCAGGGGCTACATCGAATCCGTGCCGCTGCGCGACCGGAGCGCGGACGTTGTCATCAGCAACGGCGTCATCAATCTCGCGACCGATAAGGGCAAGGTCTTTGCAGAATCCTCGCGATTGCTGCGGCCCGGTGGACGGCTGGCCATCGCCGACATCGTCACCGACGTGCAACTGCCCGAGAAGATCGTCTGCAACTCGACGCTATGGGCGGCCTGCATTGGTGGTGCGGCGCAGCGGGATGCCTATCGCGACGAAGTTGAAGCTGCGGTCCTCAAGCTGGTTACGATCGAGGGCAATCCAAGCTACCGGTTCATCTCGGACAGCGCCGAGGGTGCAGGCGCCATGTACGGCGTTAAGAGCATCTCGCTACTGGCGACCAAGCCGGCGTAGGCGGGGCAGTTTCTGAGGAGTTGGAGGTGCGAAAGGCCCAGACCTCGCGCGGCATCGATGTTCATGATGCCTATTCCGATGCCAACCATCACATGTGGCCAGATCGGGCCCGTGACAAATGTCACCCCTCCCGCGGCGATAATGACGACGTTGGCGACGGCGTCGTTTCGCGCCTACCGCAACGCCGCGTTGCCTTGCTTAAGCTTCCCCGATGATTAGATGGACAATGACGGCCGAGCAGGCATCAGTGCGTCAATATCCATATTATCTCCAGTGGGCGTCGCCGCGGGCGGTACGGACTTCTGTGCACAGATAGGAAAGTCCTAACGAGTCGCAGAGAGTTGGAAGCGATCGGGTAATTCTTCTGCAGCGCATGGTTGCTAGGAGACGCAGGTAACAAGGAGGGCTACATGCTGCTCAACAAGAGTCTAATCGCGGTGTCCATCCTGGCCCTGACAGCCGCTTCGCCCCAAGTGGCTTCGGCAAAGTCAGTCAAGAATCTCGTAACTGAGTCAAGTCTCGCCGAGTTCTGCGGCAAAGTGGGCATCGGCAGCGAGCGAACTGTCACTGTGACAATGCCGGATGGCTCGATTTTGACGGGCACGATAGAATGCGTGTCCGAAGACGTTGGCTTCACGGGGATGGATAGTTCGGACGACAGTGAGGCTGACGATGAGGGTGATCGGGTAGATGATCACGATGGCGGTGACGATTCGGGCATTGACCACGATGACTCGGACGGGGACACCGAAGATGCCGAGGACGATTCAGAAAGTGACGATGGTGGCGACGACCACTCCGATGACAGCGATGACTCCAAGGACTCCCATGACGACGAATCCGGGTCATGACTCTGGGGACGATGACGGGGATGGTGACGAAGAAGAAGACGACGACTGACAGCTCTATTCTTCCACCGCGCGCCCTAGCTGTGTGATTGCTTGGGCGCCGGTCGTCCACGAGGCGGCGCCGTCTTGGCAACATCGACTTGTGCCCCTCAGTGGGAAGAGTCTGATTTTGACGTTTTGCGGCCATTGGGCGTAGGGGTGTTGCGTCGAGTTGTTCGCCCACCCCAAAGGCGAACATTTGCCTACTGCACCTGTCTGGGAGGCATCGCGCATTCGACCTCGGACGGCAGTGACCAAGAGACAATAGGTTCTGATCTGAGGGCGTTGATGTTCGCGTTCCAGCGTTCGAGAGCGACTCACGTTGCCGGTACCAGCCCGACGGTCTTTGTGGTCTCGAGGTACGTTCGGAAACCACGCTCCATAGAAAACTGAGGGCGCCATTGGAGGTCGTCTTCGATGCGCGTGAGGTCGAAATCGGCCTGCACCTCGGGGGCATCGTCAACGCCGGCGACCAAGCGAATATCGGCGGCCGGAGTAATGCTCCGCACCAGTCGAGCCAAATCGGGCATAGTCAGCACTTCCCCCGAGGTGACATTGTAGGTGTGATGGCTAGGGCGCGCCGCATCAAGTGCTGCGGCAATGGCGCCGACGACGTCATCGACAAATATGTAGTGGTAGGCGTAGGCGGGATCGCAGGGGATTACAGTCGGCCCCTTCGCGGCTGCATCAAGCAAGATACGCCGCAGGAAGCAGTTGTCGCGACGGTAGGGGCCATAGACTCGCGTCACGCGGAGGCTGAGTCCGGAAAGCCCCCATTCACGCCCGTAGCTCTCGACCAACGCCTCTCCTGCGACCTTGCTGGCGGCGTAGCTGGTGGAGGGGTGGAGCGGAAACTCTTCATCGATCATCCCGGGCCCGACGTTTCCGTACACCACGTGGGAGGAGAGGAGAACAAAGCGGCGCACCGCACGGCTGCGAGCTATCTCGAGCAAACGCGCGGTTGCGGCAACGTTGATGTCAAAAACGCGCACGGGATCATTCTTCGCTGCCACCGGGCCCGAAATGCCGCCGCTGTGAACTATCGCGTCGATCCCTTCGGAGACGATGATGGCCTCCATCGCCTTCGCGTCACGGAGGTCGGCGCGGATCACAGACGGATCGTCACCCCCCGCACCTTCGAGATCGGTTGCGACAACTCGATGGCCTGTCGCCGGCAGCAAACGCCGGGCGGCAAGACCGATCAGCCCGGCGCCGCCTGTGACCAAAACGTTCATGGTCCGGCTCCGAGCAGCTTCCTGGCCAGCATCCCGTGCACGCCTTTCTCGCCATTGACCGACTGGGTGATGCGGAAATCGGCGGCGAGCGAGCAGAGTTGGTACGCCTCAGTGGCGTCCATGCGGCTGCGGGCCTGGACCAGTCCGATCATCTCCCGCAGCGCGATGCGCAGGGCTTCGTCGAGCGAGGCGTTGAAGCCCATCGAAATGAAGTGCGTCGGTGTCTCGGCGCGCGGATTGGTGAGGGTCGGTCCATCCCCCGGCTTGTGCACGATGAAGGTGAACGTGCCGGTGAGCGCCGTTTCCAATGCGGTGACGCAGACCTCGCCATCGCCTTGGGTGCCATGGCCGTCGCCACACGAGAACAAGGCACCTTCCGTCCAGACGGGCAGGAAGAGCGTGCTTCCCGCCGCAAGGCACTTGTTGTCGAGGTTGCCGCCGTGCAGGCGGGGTTCGCGCGACGAGATCTCGCCATAGCGCAGTGGTGGCGCGACCCCCATCACGCCGAAGAACGGCGCGAGCTCCAATTCGATTCCCCATGGCAGCCTTGCGGTTCGCCGCGCCCGGTCGATCGGGATATGGGTAAGCACCCGCCGCTCAAGGATGAACTCTTCGGGCAGGGTGCCGTCGAACGGCTCGATCGCGTTGAAGCCCCAGTCAGCACCCAGTTCGACCCGCTCGATCCTTACTTCCAAAGTGTCGCCGGGCATCGCGCCCTCAATGGCGATCGGCCCGGTCAACAGATGTCCCCAGCGAAACGGCAGCTTGGTGTCGTTGATCGCCCTGAGGGCAGGAGAGACGGTCATGCCGGACCCCTCGGGCGGATAAAGCTCGGCGATGCCGCTGAGGGTTTCGATGGTAACCCGGTCGCCCGAGCGGATCGACAGCACCGGTGCGGACCGTGCGTCAAAACGACCCCAGTGGACTGTGGTGGATGTCGCTTCCAGTCGGTGTTCTGACATCTAGCCTCCGTGGTCATGGCAGCCGGAATCTGCGCAGATTAAGCCGTCATTGATGACAAAGACTTGGTTGAGAGACAAGAGGTCAGACTTTTGACATCTGTCCTATTGACCAGGTCCAGTTTTTGATGACACGTTCCAAACCAAGAGGATTGCCAAGTGGACGACACCATATTCACCACCCTCAACGAGCGCATTTGGGCCGGTGGCGCCCGGCGTGAGGACCTTGTTCAGCGGGTTGCCAGTGCTTTGCGGGAGCAAATCGTCTCAGGGGACCTGGCGGTCGGTGCCAAGCTCATTCCTGAAGCAGAACTAGCCAAAAGCCTGGGCATCTCGCGTCCCAGTCTGCGCGAAGCCATTCGAATTCTCGCCAGTGAGGGCCTCGTGAGCGTCAAGCACGGCATCGGCACATTTGTCACCGCGCAGCGCAAGCCAATGCTCGGCTCGCTCGAGCTGATGCGGTCGCTGACGGACCTGATCCGCGCGTCTGGCGGACAGCCAGCATCCAGGGATCTCTCGATCTCGCTCATCGCCGCCCCGGAAGACGTCGCCGAGGCACTCGATCTCGCCCCCGCCACGGAGATTGGTCTGGTTACACGCGTCCGCACCGCCGACGCCGTCGCTTTTGTTGTCGCCAGAGAATACGTGGTCCTCGACGAGAAGGGCCGCACGTTCGACGTCCTCCGGGAATTCACCGGGGGTTCGCTGTACGAGTTCCTCCGCGTCCGCTTCGGCTTCGCCATTTCGCACAGCAAGCTGAAGATGACCGCAGTCGGTGCGGACACCGGGATGTCCAAGCTGCTGGGGCTCCGCAAAAGCGCGCCTTTGCTGCTTATGGAAGAGGTGCATTACGGCTTCGACGGCAGCCCGGGGCTTTTTGCCGTCAACTACCACAATACCGACGTGGTCGAGTTTACCTCCATGCGCTCGGGCACTCTGGTATGACGCACGCCGCCTTTGCGACCTTCGGGAATATCTCGATCGACGACCTCGTGTTCGAGGACGGCACGACGATGTGGAAGGTCCCTGGTGGGAACTCGATCTACTCGGCCCTTGGCCTCGCCTTGTGGGGCGAGCGCCCAGCGGTCGTGGCGCCGGTCGGCCCGGAGTATCCGACCGAGGCCCTTGGCGACCGCATCGACCTCTCCCTGTGCCGGCGGAAAGACAGGACGCTGCGCAACTGGGGCCTCTACGAAGAGGACGGTTGCCGCATCTTTACCTTCCGCACCAAGACCAAGAACTGGCTGGAGTTCAGCCCGACCCTCGATGACATCCGCGACCTGACGGTCGATCACATGCACCTTGCGCCCCTCCGCTGGGAGTTGCAGATCGAGTTCGCCGAGGCGATGCGGGCCGCGGGCACAAAGACCATCTCGGTCGATCCTGACGATCGCTATCTGAGCGAACTCCAGCACGACTCGATGATGCGCCTACTGCGGGCCGTTGATCTCTTCCTCCCCTCCAAGCAGGACGTCGACGCACTGATGCCAGGCAACACCCCGCACCAGGTGCTGCGCAAGCTGCGCGACCTCGCTCCCGACTTGCCGCTGATCGTCATCAAGCGCGGTGCGGACGGCCTCATCATGCACGCTACTGGGCAGAGCGACTATCTGAGCCTTCCGACGATCGCCAAGACGGTGATCGACACCACCGGCGCCGGTGATGCGTTCTCAGGCGGAGCGCTGGCCGGATACGCCAAGACCGGATCGGCTATCGAGGCCGCCCTGTGGGGTTCGGTCTCCGCGTCCTTTGCGGTTGCCGCGATGGGACCGGCAGGCCTGGTCGAAGC
>JBKJTB010000365.1:0-3884 GCA_046594305.1 Devosia sp.
GCGCAGCTCGATCTCGTCGCAATTGGTCAGGATCATCAGCGGCAGCGTGCCGCCGATATTGCGCTCGCCGCGGGCCCAGAAGGTCACCGGCTTGAGGATCACTTCCTCGCTCGGCTCGCACTGGCTGGCATAGGCATAGGCGGCGAACTTGGGCTCGCGGAACATATCCATCACGCCGTGGTGGCAGATGCGGTCGCCCGAGCCGAAATCCTTGTGCGTGTTGTAGTCGAAGGCGCACCAGCCGATGCAGCCGGCAATCTGCGGATCGCCATAGGCAGCGTTCAGCACCTCGAGGTGCCGGATCACGTGCTCGGCCTGGCGCTGCTCCTGGTCGTTGCTCTTGGTGGGGTACATGTGCCCGCCATATTCGGTGATCATGTAGGGCACGATCCGGTCGAGCCCGGTCACCTCCTGCTGCGGACGAAGCGGCGTGCGCGGGCGATTGCCGCCCAGCTCTTCGTTGCCCAGGATGAAATCGTTCATCGTGTAGACGTCTTCGAGCAGTTCGCTCTCGGTGATGTAGCGGACGCCGCCGGTCGAGCGCGTGGTGTCGAGCTCGTGCGCGACGCGGTTGGTCTCGAGGTAGAAGTCGTGATCGTCGCCGGACTCGTTGATGCGCACGCCCCAGATCACGATCGAGGGATGGTTCCAGTCGCGCCGGATCATGCGGCGGACATTCTCCACCGCTTCCGCCTTCCAGCCGTCGCCGCCGATATGCTGCCAGCCGGGTATCTCTTCGAACACGAGGAGACCAAGCTGGTCGCAACGCTCGAGGAAGTACTTGCTCTGCGGGTAGTGCGAGGTGCGCACCATGTTGAGGTGCAGCTCGTGCTTCAATATCTCCGCATCGCGCTCCTGCGCCGCGCGGCCCAATGCATAGCCGGCATAGGGGAAGGACTGGTGGCGGTTGAGGCCGCGCAGCTTCAGCGGCTTGCCATTGAGCTTGAAGCCTTCGGTGGTGAACTCGGCCGAGCGGAAGCCGAACTGGTTTGAGGTCCAGTCGCTGCCCGAGGGCGTTTCGATGCGCATGTCCAGCGTATAGAGCGCCGGATTGGCGAGGTCCCACAGTTCGATGCCGTCGAGCCCGGCGATCGTGAGGTTGATCGACTTGCCGTCGATCGTTGCGGCGGTCGAGCCGACGACCGTGCCGTCGCGGTCCTTGATCGCCGCCGTCAGCGTGCCGCTCAGCGGGAAACTGTCGAGATTGTTGATCTCGGCGCGGACGGTGACGGTCTTTTTGGTCGCCAGCACGTCCGGGGTTTCGATCTTGGGGTGGCCGATCCAGATCGGCGCGGTGACGCGGAGCGCCGCCTCGCGGTAGATGCCGGCATAGGTGAGGTAGTCGATGCGTCCACCGAACGGCGGGATTTCTGGGTTCTCCGCGCCGTCGATGGTGACGGTGACGAGGTTCTTGCCCGGCTTCAGCCGTCCGGTGAGCCGCACGCCAAAGGGCGTGTAGCCATCCTTGTGCGAGGCGAGCTCGACGCCGTTGAGATAGACGACGCTATTGGCCATGGCGCCGTCGAACAACAGCGTGACCTCGTGGTTGTTCCAGCCGGGCTCGGCATCGAAAGTCTTCTGGTAGGTGAACGGCCGCTGGTAGTCGCGTTCGTCGAAATAGGAGAACGGCAGTTCGACGGCCGTGTGCGGCAGGCGTACGGACTTGCCCGGTGCAGCGTCCGTCGTCAGCTCGCCGCTGAAGCCTTCATGGAAGACCCAGCCATCATTGAAGTCGATATACGAACGCATAGAAATAGAACCTTACTTTACCGAGCCCACGAGGCCTTCGACGAACTGGCGCTGCAGGAGGAAGAAAATGACGAGGGTGGGAAGCGTCGCCAGCACGGTGCCGACCAGGATCATGCCGTAGTCGGGGACATAGGCCGATGTCAGGGCCGACACCACGAGGGTAACGGTCTTGTTCTCGACGGTCTGCAGCACGATCAGCGGCCAAAGGTAGTTGTTCCAGTTGGCGAGGAACACGATGATCGTCGCCGCCGCGTAGGTCGAGCGCATCACCGGCAGATAGACATAGAGGAAGATCTGCCATTCCTTGAGGCCATCGATCCGCGCCGCGTCGCGCAGCTCGGTCGGGAACGCCTTGGTGGCCTGGCGGAAGTAGAAGATGACGAAGATCGACGCGATGCCCGGAAGGATAACCGCCGCCGCCGTGTTGACCAGCTTCATCTGCGAGATCAGCACAAAGAGCGGTACCATCAGAGCTGCGAACGGAATGGACAGCAGCAACAGCATCAGGGCGAAGATGCGTTCGCGGACGCGCGAGCGGAACATCTCGAAGCCGTAGCCGGCCAGCGAGGCCACCAGCAGGGTCAGGATGGTGCCGAGAACGGCGATGTAGGTCGAGTTCCAGAACACGCGCGCCACATCGACCGTGGCAAAGAAGGTCGCGACATTGTTGAACAGCTCGCCGCCGAAACTGGCCTTGCCGGTCACGACGTCGGACGACCTGTTGGTTGCGCCGACGATCATCCAGTAAAACGGGAACACCGAGACGAAGGCGGCGATGCTCAGCAGCACATAGACGACGGCACGGCGGAGGAGGGCTGCGATGTTCATGCGACGGGCCTGCGATCTCTGGCAATCCAGAACTGCAGAACGCTCAGGATCGCGACAATTACCACGATGACCCAGGAGACAGTGGCCGAATAGCCGAAGCTCGGCATGAACTTGAAGGTCAAATTGTAGATGTAGAGCGAGAGGGTGAGCGTCGAGTCCGATGGCCCCCCGGTGCCGGCGGTGAAGTTGTAGACCTCGTCGAACAGCTGCAGCGTGCCGATGGTCGAAATCACCGTGGTGAACAGGATGACGGGCTTCAGCATGGGAATGGTGAGGTAGCGGAAGCGGGCCCACGCCGGCACGCCGTCGATGCGCGCCGCCTCGTAAATCGAGCGGTCGATGTTCTGCAGCGCGGCCAGGTAGAAGATCATATTATAGCCGGTCCAGCGCCAGGTGATGGCGAGGATAATGACGACCTTGGCTCCGATAGGATCGGCCAGCCAGGCGAACGGCTCGCCCATGAGGCCCACCGCCATGAGCGCCTTGTTGACGACGCCGTCCGTCGCGAACATCGACTTGAACAGGGTCGAATAGGCGATCAGCGAGGTCACGCAGGGCAGGAAGATCGCGGTGCGGAACAGGCCGCGGAAACGGAGGGACGGATTGTTCAGCGCGTTGGCGAAGACCAGCGCGAGGACGATCATGATGGGGACCTGCACCACAAAGAAGATGCAGGTGTTGACCAAGGCCCGGATGAACACCGGATCCTTCGTCAGGCGGATGATATTGGCAAAGCCGCCGAAGCTGAAGTTCATGCCTTTGCCGACCTGGAAGCTCATCCACAGCGACCAGATGATCGGATAGATCATGAAGATGCCAAGCAGAACCAGCGCGGGGGCGACGAACGTCCAACCCGCGCTCCGTTCGCTGCGGCCGAGCTTAGCTTGTGCCACCTGTTCCCCCAGTCGATCCGATAGCAGTTTTGCAGGCTAGCATGATGCTGAGCGGCCGCGCACTGTCCTTACAGCGTGCGGCCGCCGGGAGTACGGCGGCGGGACCAATCCCGCCGCCTGATCCTTACTGCATCTGCTGGGTTGCCTGATCGTTGATCGCCTGGAGCGCGGCATCGACATCGCCGCCCTTGGCGATGGCGGGGAGTTGCGCCACGACCGCGGAGTCGACTTCGGCAGTGAAGGTGCCGTAAGCGACGCCCGGGATCTTGGCCTGCCAGTCGGAGAAGTCCTGCCAGACGGCCTGACCGCCGAAGAAGGCGTCAGTGGACTTGTAGGCCCCGCCTTCGCGGGCCGGGAGCCAGCTGGTGAAGGCGCCCTGGCCGACGAGGATCTTCTGGTAGAAGTCCGCGTCGC
>JBKJTB010000405.1:0-7044 GCA_046594305.1 Devosia sp.
CGCGTTTGATCTGATCTAATCAAGCAGACGAAATTCCCGAAGCCGCCAGTGACTGGCGGCTTTTTTGTCGCCGGTCCTATCACCACCAAGGACCCGCAGAATGCTCAAAACCACCGACGACCTCCGCATCAAGGATATCCGCAAGCTCCGAACACCCGCCGAGGTGATGCACGAGTTCCCCCGCACCGATGCCGCCACGCGCACCGTGCTCTCCTCGCGCCACGCCGTGCACAACATCCTCCACGGCACCGACGACCGGCTCGTCGTCGTCGTCGGCCCCTGCTCCATCCACGACCGTGCCGCCGCCCTCGACTACGCCAAAAAACTGCTCGCGGTGCGCCAACGCCTTGGCGACCGTCTCGAGATCATCATGCGCGTCTATTTCGAGAAGCCGCGCACCACGGTGGGCTGGAAAGGCCTCATCAACGACCCCGATCTCGACGGCAGCTTCCAGATCGACAACGGCCTCCGCCTCGCCCGCAGCCTCCTGCTCGACATCGCCAATCTCGGCCTCCCTGCCGGCTGCGAATTCCTCGACATGACCACCCCGCAATACTTCGCCGACCTCGTCGCCTGGGGCGCCATCGGCGCGCGCACCACCGAGAGCCAGGTGCACCGCGAACTGGCTTCCGGCCTCAGTTGCCCCGTCGGCTTCAAGAACGGCACCGACGGCAATGTCCGCATCGCCCTCGACGCGGTGAAGTCGGCGAGCCAGCCGCACCATTTCCTGGCCGTGACGAAGGATGGCCGCTCGGCCATCGCCTCCACCTCCGGTAACGACGACTGCCACATCATCCTGCGCGGTGGCAAAGCCCCCAACTTCGACGCCGAAAGCGTCGCAGCCGCCTCCGCCGAGTCGCTGAAATCCGGCATCACGCCGGCCATCATGATCGACGCCAGTCATGCGAACTCCTCCAAGAACCCCGAAAACCAGCCGCTCGTCCTCGCCGAAATCGGCACCCAGATCGCCGCCGGCGACCGCCGCATCATCGGCGTCATGATCGAAAGCAACCTCGTCGCCGGCCGCCAGGACCTCGTCCCCGGCATGCCGCTGACCTACGGCCAGTCGATCACCGATGGCTGCATCGGCTGGGATACGACCGTGGAAACCCTCGAGAAACTGGCCGAAGCGGTCGCAGCTCGACGGGAGGGTGCGCAGCAGGTGGCCTGAACGTCGTAGCCTGGACACCCTCTCCCGCTCCGGCGGGGGAGGTGGCGGCGAAGCCGACGGAGGGGGCTGCTCCGGCTCAGAACTCACGCACTTGACCCCACCGCCTCCTACCCTATGTTCAGACGCATGCAGATCCCGGCTTCGCTTCGCTCCCTGCCCAACCAGCTCACCCTGGCGCGCATCTTCGCGATCCCCGTGATCTGCCTGCTGCTCGTGATGGGCTGGGACGGCTTCCGCTGGATCGCGCTGGTCATCTACGTGATCGCCGCCATCACCGACTGGTTCGACGGCTTCCTCGCCCGCACCATGAACCAGTCCTCCGACCTCGGCAAAATGCTCGACCCGATCGCCGACAAAATGCTCGTCGGCGCACTGCTCGTCACCTTCGCCTGGACCCGCGATCTCTCGGGCTGGGAACTCATCCCCGCCATCGCCATCCTGATGCGCGAAATCTTCGTCGCCGGCCTCCGCGAATATCTCGGCAACAAGGCCGTCTCGGTGCCCGTCACCTTCCTCGCCAAATGGAAGACCACGGTGCAGCTCATCGCCCTGTTCTTCGTCATCGTCGACGGCCTGCTGCCGAGCTTCGGCCTCATCTCGGGCACCCTGATGTGGATCGCCGCCGCCCTCACCGTCTGGACCGGCTGGCAATATCTGATGTCGAGCTGGGCCCATTTCGACAGCCCACCGACGCCGCCCGACACCCGATGAAGATTCTCTACTTCGCCTGGCTCCGCGAGCGCCTCGACCGCGGTGAGGAGGACGTGTCGCCTCCTGCTGACGTCATCACCATCCGCGACCTTATCGCCTGGCTCCGCGCCAACGACGAAGCCGCTGACCTCGCGATGCAGCGCCCCGAGATCATCAAGGCCGCCATCGACGCAAAGATCGTCACTCACGACGCGCCCATCGCCGGCGCCAAGACCATCGCGCTGTTCCCGCCGATGACCGGCGGCTAGAATGGGAATCCGCATTCAGGAGGCCTCGTTCGATCCCGGCGCCGAACTCAATGCCTTCTCCGAATTGACGGAGGGCGCGGGCGCCATCGTCACCTTCACCGGCCTCGTCCGCTCGACCCCCGGCGACCCCATCGCGACACTGACCCTCGAGTGCTACCCCGAACTCGCCCTCAACCAGATCGGCGAGATCGTCACGGCAGCGCACGCCCGCTTCGGTCTCCTCGACGAGATCGTCATCCACCGCTACGGCACGCTCAACCCCGGCGAGCCCATCGTCCAGGTGATGACCCTCGCCCCCCACCGCGAAGCCGCCTTCGAGGCCGCCCAGTTCCTGATGGACTACCTAAAAACCGACGCCCCCTTCTGGAAGAAGGAATTGACCGCCGCCGGCGAGCGCTGGGTCGAACACCGCGCGGTCGACGACAAGGCAAGGGCGCGCTGGAGCTAGTCACTTCCGTACGTACGCGCCGCGCAAGCGGCCTCCCCCTCATCCGCCCTTCGGGCGCCTTCTCCCACGAGGGGAGAAGGCAGAGGTTGCAACTGATGTGGCAGACTTCCCTTCTCCCCTTGTGGGAGAAGGTGGCTCGGCAAAGCCGAGACGGATGAGGGGTAGGCCGCTTGCGCCCGAGTTGCAATTTGCGAGCGCTGCTAGAAGAGCCTTCGCCAGCCTACGGTACCAGCTCGTCCGTCTGCGTCCCATCCAGCATGAACGTCATCCACCCCGCCTCGCCGGTCCGCTCGGTGCCATAGCGGATCTCGACCATCAGCCGGTTGTCGCTCTGGTCCATGATCAGCGCATGCCGCGAGAACGTGAAGCGGAACACCGCTCCACCCTCCATCTTCAGCCGCTCCTCCGTCCGCCGCATCATGTCGGCGAGCTGCTCCGTCGTCAGTCCCGCGAGATCAGCCGGCGTAAACACATTGCTCGCATCGAGGCTCGCAAAGAACGAGCCCGTGCCGAACCGCGACACCTCGCGCGCATCCATCAGGAAGTGCGCAACCTCGCCCGGCGCCTGCGGGTCCTCGACATCGATCGAGGCCTGCGCGTCGTTGATCGAAATCTCCGATATCTTCGCGTCCGCCCCGAACGTCTCGCCAATCCGCCGGATCGTGTCGATCACGGTCGCCGGCGCGAGCCACGGCCCGACCTCCGGCAGCCGGCTCTCGGGCAGATGCACTTCGACGACGTTCCCGGCCGCATCGACCAGCACCTCGCCCTCTTCGCCATCGCCCTGCCGGAACTCGATCTCCCACAGCACCTTGAGCTCGCCGAGCGCCACGCGCGTCGACTTCTCGGCATCTATGCCGGTGATGACCGCATCGGGCGCACCGAACGCCTCGCGCGCCGCCGCCTTGATCTGCGGCAGCTTGGTCAGATCGACCTCGCTGAACGGGAACGACACGATCCCGCCCATCCCCAGCGTCACGAGGTTCGGCGTATCCACCAGCCCGCGCGTCACCCCGCCGAGCCGCCACGCATAGTCGCGCTGCAGCCCGCTGTCGGTCGGATGATCCGCGGTGACAAAAATGTAGTCCTGATAGAGCCGCACAGAGTGGACGCGCGACGCCCCGAGCACGCCCGCGAGCGTCGCCTGCGCCTCCGCCATCGGCCAGTCGTCGCTGGTCCACAGATCGAGGTTCTCGGCGCGCTTGGTATCCGACAAATCCGCGCCGATCACCTCGCCATCGCGCGTCAGGTACACCGTCGCGCTCTCCTCCGCCGTGCCCAGCGTCACCGTCCAGCGGATGTCGCCATAGGCCGGCTCCGGCAGAATCGACACCACGCGCGCAATCTCGACCGACCTCGTCGTCGGCACATCCTCGAGCTTGGCGTGCGCAATCGACGCCGCAACAATGCTGTCGAACTTGCCCAGGTCGATGTCGCTCAGCCGGAAGTACGCGCCCGATGGATCATCGACGATCCCGCTATCGAACGCCGCCGACGGACCACTGACGAAATGGAAATTCAGCAGCCCCAGATCCATCCGGCTGACCACCCACTGCGCAAAGTCGCTCCCCGAATTCGCTTGCGTCACCGCCACGATCTCGCCCGGCCCGAACGTCAGGCGCACGATGGGACGACTCTCGCCCATCTTGGCCACCAGCGCGTCAATCCCCTTGTCGCGGACCGGTTGCGCGCCGGTGTAGCCCTCCGCGGCCAGTGCCGCAGACGCAGTGACAATCAGTGCGAGGGTGAGAAACAGGCGGCGCAGCATGGCAAGACCTCCGGGCAGCCGTCATTCGTGCTCACCGAGAATGTACGCGTCATGAACATGCCCGCCGCAATTCTCCGCGCCAAACAAAAACCCCGCCACATGGGCGGGGTTCGGGAATTTCGCTGCTGCCGAAACCTTACTCGGCCGCAATCTTCTTAGGCGTCACCGCCTCGGTGTAGGCATTGATCAGCGTCTCGCAGGCCTTGCCCGGCTTGAAGCTGTACTCGCCCACCAGCGACACCGGCGTCACTTCCGCCGCAGTGCCGGTGAGGAAGCACTCGTCGAAATTGGCGAGTTCTTCCGGCATGATGTGCCGCTCGATCACCTTGTAGCCCTTGGCCTTGGCGAGCCCGATCACCGTCTGCCGCGTCAGCCCGTTGAGGAAGCAATCGGGGTCCGGCGTGTGGATCTCGTCGCCCTTGATGAAGAACACATTGGCGCCGGTCGCTTCGGCCACATAGCCGCGATAGTCGAGCATCAGCGCATCGGCAAAGCCATTGGCCATCGCCGCGTCCTTGCTGAGCGTACAGATCATGTAGAGACCCGCGGCCTTCGCCTTGCAGGGAATCGTCTCGGGGCTCGGGCGCTTCCACTTGCTCCATTCGAGCCGGATGCCCTTGAGCTTTTCCTCGACCGAGAAATAGCTCGGCCACACCCAGCTCGCGATCGCCAGATGCACCGTGTTATTGCGGCCGGGAACCGACAGCTCTTCCGAGCCGCGCCACGCGACCGGGCGCACATAGGCGTCGACCAGCCCGTTCTTTTCGAGCACCAGGCGCTTCGCCGCCTCGATCTCGTCGACGCTGTAGGGGATGGTGAAATCGAGCGTCTTGCCCGAGTTGATCAGCCGCTCGCTGTGCTCGCGCGACCGGAAGATTTCGCCGCCATAGGCGCGCTCACCCTCGAACACGCTGCTTGCATAATGCAGCCCATGTGTCAGGACGTGGATCTTCGCGTCCTTCCACGGTTTCAATTCGCCGTCGAACCAGATCCAGCCCTCGCGCTGGTCCATAGGAATAGCCATCGTCGCCTCCGCTTCCCACCGGGACCGCTCCCGGCCCCCTCAGGACCACTCCGGTCCTCTCACCCCGCCGTCAATCTTGCTCGAAAAGCCCCGGCCTTGGCAAACCGGAACGGCTTTGGGATAAGATTTCAACGGGCTCGCAATGGAGTGACAATGGCACCCGGCCAAAACAATGTCAACACTACTGACATAAATCCGGCGTCCGACCCCGCCGCAGCCATGCCGCTCGACGTCATGGGACTGTTCTTCTTCGCCTATCGCGACTTCGTCGGCGACGCCGATGCCCTGCTCGAGCGCCAGGATTTTGGCCGCGCCCATCACCGCGTGCTCTACTTCGTCAACCTCAAGCCCGGCATGCCCGTTGCCGATCTTCTCGATATCCTGAAGATCACCAAGCAGAGCCTCGCCCGCGTACTGCGCCAGCTCATCGACAATGGCTACATCGAGCAGAAGACCGGCGACGCCGACCGCCGGCAACGCCTGCTCCACGCCACCGAGAAGGGCCGCCGTTTCTTTGAAGTGCTGTCAGCCACTCAAACCAGCCGCATCGAAGCCGCCATCGCCTCGCTGCCACCCGACGGCAAGCGCACCGTCCTCAAATTCTTCGTCGGCATGGTCGAACCCGGCGACCGCGCCACGCTCGATCGGTTGAAGCTGACCGAGGATATCTAGAGCGACGCTCTATTTGGCCGCCGCCTTCGGCTCAAACTTGATCCGCAGATTCGTGTTGGTCGCCTTGGCGTAGCGCTGAAGGGTGCGGGTGGAAGGCAGACTGCGTCCACCTTCAAGTCTGGCGACGACAGCCTGCGTCGTCCCCATTGCCGCAGCAACTTCCGACTGCGTCATATCCGCCTTGCTGCGCGCCTCGATCAGCGCGGTAGCGAGCGCGAATTCATCTTCGAGCGCATCATAGGCCGCGACAAACTCCGGATCCTTGCGCCATTCCCGGGCCAGCTCTTCGACAGGAATAAATTTGCGACTCATGGGACATCCTTTGCTCTTGCCAGCGCCAGCTCGATTTCCTTCCGAGGCGTCTTCTGGGTCTTCTTTGGAAAGACCCTGAGGAACGACCCGGTATCCAGTGGCGGTCACGTAGGCGGCACGCGCGATGCCGTCCTTCCCTTTCATTCTCATTTCCCAGAGCGGCCCTTCGAGGTGCTTCACATAGGGCTCGCGAACGCGTTCCAGCCCCACGCTCTCGATAAGGCGCGCAACGCGCAGAAAGGCCGCCTGGATATCAGCCGGTTGCGCGTTGAGCTCTGCCGAAACCCTTTGGTCGAGCACCTCGACGCGCCAACCCATAGATATACCTTTTTTGCAATATCTTCAAGTCAGCCCAGACCTACATCAGCTTCTTGCCGTTCGGCACCGCAATCTCCGTACCCGCCAACACGATTGCGCCCGCTTCGTCCTCGAACCCCAGCGTCAGCACTTCCGACCGCACCGGCCCGATCTGCCGCGGCGGAAAATTGACCACCCCCAGCACCTGCCGCCCGACCAGTTGCTCGGGCGTGTAATGCACCGTGATCTGTGCCGAACTCTTCCTGATCCCGATCTCCGGACCGAAATCGATCATCAGCACATAAGCCGGCTTCCGCGCCTCGGGAAATACCCGCGCCTCGACCACCGTGCCGATGCGGATGTCGACCTTCGTAAAATCGTCGTAGCTGATCT
>JBKJTB010000413.1:0-4900 GCA_046594305.1 Devosia sp.
CCTTGTTCTCAGGCTTCAGCAGGTTCTCGACGGTGCCAGCCGGCAGGGCGTCGAACGCGGCGTTGACCGGAGCCAGAACCGTGAACGGGCCTTCGCCCTTCAGCGTTTCGACCAGGCCGGCGGCCATGACGGCAGCGACCAGGGTCGTGTGATCCGGCGAGGTCACGGCGTTGTCGATGATGTCCTTGTTCTCGAACATCGGCATGCCGCCAACCATCGGGTTTTCGGCATAGGCAGCGCCGGCAAAGGCGGTGACCGAGAGCATGGCGCCGAGAGCGATTGCGCGCAGAGTGGAGGTCTTCATTTGTTTGTTCCTTCCTTGAGGTTCGTCCGCGTTTCTTGCGTCGGGACAGCTGGAGTTACGGAAGGGGCCTTGGGTTAGTTTCGAGAAAGCCGGGGCTATATTTTCGCGGTGGGGTGAAACTCGTGATCGAGAGTTTTCGTAAGCTGCGGCGTCGCAGTCCGTCCTTCTCCCGTTCACGGGGGAAGGTGGCGCCGAAGGCGACGGAAGGGGGAGCCGCTTGCAGGATCGTGGGGATGCACCCCTCTCCACCAAGCTGCGCTTGGTCCCCCTCTCCCGCAGGCGGGAGAGGAACGCCGACTGCACCGCTTGCACCGGACGACCGTCAAACCCTAGAATGGTTCCAGCCTTCCCCTGCGGAGCAATGCAGCTTCAACGACTTAGGCAGTTCGGTCGCGCGGCGAATTGACCTATGTCAACGTCGGCGTGCCGAATTTAGGTTCCCCTTCGCCGATCACCGGGCGCGAGACTTCCATGGACTACCGCGGGATATTCGAAGACGCAGTCGACGCCTTGAGGACGGAGAAGCGCTATCGCGTGTTCGCCGACCTCGAACGGATCGCGGGCCACTTTCCGCGCGCCATCTATCGCGACCAGTCCGACAATGCGCGCGAGATCACCATCTGGTGCTCGAACGACTATCTTGGCATGGGCCAGCATCCGGTGACGATCGCGGCGATGCAGGAGACGGCGGCCAAGCTCGGCGTCGGCGCCGGCGGCACGCGCAATATCTCGGGCACCAACCGGCCGCTGGTCGAGCTCGAGCGTTCGCTCGCCGATCTCCACCGCAAGGAATCGGCGCTGGTTTTCACCTCGGGCTTCGTCTCGAACGAAGCGGCGATCTCGACCATCGCGCGGCTCATGCCGGACTGCGTGATCTTCTCCGATCAGCTCAATCACGCCTCGATGATTCAGGGCGTGCGCCAGAGCGGGATGGAGAAGAAAATCTTCCGCCATAACGACGTGGCGCATCTACGAGACCTGCTCAGCAGTATCGACCGCAAGCGGCCCAAACTCATCTGCTTTGAGTCGATCTATTCGATGGATGGCGACGTCGCGCCGATCAAGGACATCTGCGACCTTGCGGCCGAGTTCGGCGCGCTCACCTATATCGACGAAGTGCATGCCGTGGGCATGTACGGTCCGCGCGGTGGCGGCATGGCCGAACGCGAAGGGCTGATGGAGCGGATCGACATCATCGAGGGCACGCTCGCCAAAGGGTTTGGTGTGATGGGCGGCTACATCGCGGCCAATCGCGCGATCGTCGACGCGGTGCGCTCCTATGCGCCCGAGTTCATCTTTACCACGGCGCTGCCCCCTGCCCTCTGCGCAGCGGCGCGCGCCTCGATCGAGCACCTCAAGCTGTCGGATTCGGAGCGTGTCGCCCAGAAGCGGCAGGCGATGCTGACCAAAGACATCCTCGGCGACGCCGGCCTGCCGGTGATGCCGACGGACACCCATATCGTGCCGCTGATCGTTGGCGATGCGCGGCTGGTGAAAGCCGCGAGCGACCTGCTGCTCGAAAAGCACAACATCTACATCCAGCCGATTAACTACCCCACCGTGCCCAAGGGCACCGAACGGCTCCGCATCACGCCGACGCCGCTCCACACCGACGAGATGATCATCGCCCTTCGCCACGCCCTGGTGAGCGTGTGGGCCGAACTCGAGCTGCAACGCGAGCGACCGGCCCGCAAGATCACGTCGGACAAACTGACGAGCGGTGATCTGACGCTGCCCACGGCTGGCGGGTGATGTGGGCCGCAAGCCCGTGCAGTTGCTACTCTACGCGCTTGCCATCCTCGCTATCGGACTGACCGTCGCGCAGATCTGGCGCGCCACCGGGTTTGCGAGCGAGATCGACGCACTGAATCGCCAGGTCGGCGCACCGGCCGATGTTGCGGCCGTCGATCTGTCCGCTCTGCCCCCAATCGTTGCGGCCTTCGCGCAGCGGAACGGTGGGACTGTCGGCGCAGCACCGGTTGTAGCGGCCGAGCAGCACGCGGAGATGCGGCTGGCGCCGGACCAGCCCTTCTTTCCGCTGACCGCGACGCAACGCTTCGGGACCCAGCGTCCTGATTTCGTGTGGCATGCCAACGGCACGATGATTGGGTTCATTCCTGTCGAGATCGTTGATGCGTATGCCGGTGGCCAAGGACTGCTCGAAGCGCGCATCGCCGGGTCGATCACCGTGGCGCGGGCCAGTGGGACCGCGATTGACCGGGGTGAGGCGATGCGCTTTCTCGCGGAGTTGCCCTTCAACCCCGACGCGATCCTCAACGCGCCGTCGCTTGTATGGACGCAGCTCGACGAGAGCCATGTGGAAGTCGCGATGCAGGTCGCGGCGGGACGCGCGGCGATTGTGCTGAGCTTCGATGCACAAGGCGACATCATTGGGATCGAAGCGGACCGGCCGCGCATGGTGGGGGATGTTGCGGTCGACACGAAATGGATCGGTCGGTTCGCCGACTACGGCCCGGTGGGCCGCTATCGCTTGCCGCGCACTGGCGAAGTGGCGTGGGTGCTACCGGAAGGCGAGTTCGTCTATTGGCGCGGCGGCATGACCGACCTCGCTCCACTGCCGGCCGGCAGCTAGGCCGCTATCCTGACGAAGCGCTCCGGCGCTCGGGGGACTAGACGCCGCCTCTGGCACCCGGATCATCGCCGATGCGGTCGGCGGTTTTGATCATGGCGAGCTGGTAGAGCGGCTGGCCCCAGGGGATGTCGAGGCGATCGCGATAGATGGTGGTGAAGGCATCGACCGCGAGCTTTGGGGAACCCAGCGTCAGATCGCCGGCCGGCGCGCCCTTGAGATAATCGTCGCAGATGATGACACCGCCGGCGCGGGTGGCGTGGAAGGCGAGGACGAGATCCTCGAGCACCTCGGCGGCGCGGTGCGAGCCATCGACATAGACGAAGTCGGCCTTGCGGCCGGCCGCGACGAAGCGGGTGAGGAAAGGCAGCGAGGCCGAGATGGCGACGCTGACTTTGCCGGCGTGCGGCGAGCCGAGCACGTTGGCCTCGAAGCGCCGCCAATAGCTGTCGGGGCTTTCACGATCGTGGAAGGTGTCTACGCAGTGTAGGCGGCTATCCGGATGCTGCAGCAGATTCTCGAGCATCCAGAGCGCCGAGCGGCCCTCGTAAGAGCCGATCTCGATGATCGTGCGCGGCGTGTCCGCGCGCCAGCCGCGGCTGGCGAACAGCTCGGTCCAATAGGCCGCGTACCGGCCAAACCAATCTCTCGTGAACTCTGCCATCGCCTGCCCAGGCCGACGGCGCGCCAAAAAGCGGGCCGGTCCGACCCTGTTGTCGCCGTCCGCCGGCGCGGCTGTCAACTCGTGAGCACGATGCGCATGAGGTCGGCGGTGTTGCGGGCGCCCAGCTTTTCCATCACGCGGGCCCGGTGCACCTCGATGGTGCGAGGCGAGATGCCGAGTTCGCGGCCGGCCTCCTTGTTGGACTGGCCGTTGGTGATGAGCTGCAGCACCTCCCGCTCGCGCGGTGTGAGCTGGGCAAAACCGCGGACTTCGACGGCACGCCGGCCGGCGGCGACGGCGCTCACATGGATGTCCTGGCGCAGGCAGTCGCGGACGATGCGGACCAGATTCTCATTGTCGATCGGCTTGGTCACGACGTCGGCGGCGCCGGCCTTCATGGCCGTGACCGCGGCGTCGACCTGGGGCCGGTTCTCGAGCATGAACACCGGAGTGCCCATGCGCAGCGTCTTGACGCGGCGCAGCAGCGAGATTCCGTCCCCATCCTCCGCCAGGTCGAGATTGGCGATGACCACGTCGGGCCGGCGCCGCTCGAGGCTGGCGAGAAATCCCGGCAGGTTGATGGAGAAGGCGGTCTGGAAACCCTCGAGGCGGAAAAGCACGCTCAGCGCTTCGCAGGTCTGCAAATCTGGATCGACGATATGGACGATCCGGTCTCGGTTCAGAAAGGAATGATAGTAAATCTCTTCCGGCATTTTGCGGTCCTCGCTTTGGCCGATATGAAGCCGTCGCGGCGAAGACCGGAACGATGTTCCGGGAGTGGACTGTTTCGTGGCAATTCACGAACGACGCTTGAGTCCACCCATGCCGCCCGGCTCAGGATGAAACACGTCCGGAGTATGCGATAAGCAGAGTCTCGCTCCGAGCGGATCGGTGCGTACGGAGCAGCACCGACGAAATAGGCTGATATTCCTAATTATATACTTGACGTACCGCCCATTAGAACCTAGATTCATGGGGCTAGGAGCGAACGTCATGAAACTCACCGATCCAATCTTCACCGACGCCAACAAAGCCCGCGAGCATCTGGAAGCTGTCCAGTGGCCGAACGGGCCGGTTTGCCCGCATTGCGGCAACGTCGATGCAGCTCGGATCACCAAGCTTCAGGGCAAGTCCACGCGCCCCGGCGTCTACAAGTGTAAGGAATGCTCCAAGCCGACTTGTAGGTAATGCCCATCGAACGGTGCATCTGGTGCGCAGAAAAGCCCTTCTTGCTGGACGCCATCAAGGCCGACGCCAGAAGCCAAAGGTTCAAGGCGATGTGCGAGCGCTCAAACACCGTTCCAACGGTGACGGTGAACGGCTTGGAGCATTCCTTACACTT
>JBKJTB010000201.1:0-18544 GCA_046594305.1 Devosia sp.
CCACGACCACGACCACCCCCACGACCATCACCACCACCCCTATCCCCACGCCAACCACCCCCACGGCCCGGTGACTCTCCCCAAAATCCCCGGCAAGCTCGCCCGCGCGGAGCGCGACAAATGACACTCTTCGATCGCTACATCGCGGTCGACTGGTCGGCGGCCAATGAGCGCCGCACCGGCAAAGATTCCATCTGGGTCGCCGAGCTTGGCCCCGAGGGTTCGCGCCTCTCGCTCAACCCTCCCACCCGCACCGAAGCGATGGAGCTGCTGATCGAGCGCATCAGGGCCGCCCGCAACGCCGGCGAGCGCATCATGGTCGGCTTCGACTTCGTCTTCGGCTATCCGCGCGGCGCCGCTCGGGCCATATCAGGCAAGGCCGGCTGGCGTGCTATGTGGGAGGCGATCGGCGCCGCCGTCACCGATTCATCTGAAAACAAATCCAATCGCTTCGAGGTCGCCGCCGGCTTCAACCGCACCCTCGAGCTTGCCCACTTCTGGGGCCACCCGCCCCATCATCGCTACGCCGACCTCGCGCCGACGCGGCCGCTGCATGGCTATCTCCACATCGCCGAGCACCGCCTCGCCGAGCGCTACACGCGCGGTCCGCAGCCGGTGTGGAAGCTCAGCGGCGTCGGCTCGGTGGGCAGCCAGTCGATGCTCGGCATCCCGCGCCTGCGCCAGCTGCTTGCCGAATTTCCCGACGCCGCAGTGTGGCCGTTCGAGACCGATTTCGAGCGCTCGCTGCAACTGGTCACCCTCGTCGAAATCTATCCCTCGATGTTCCCCATCACCGGCAAGGTCGAGCCAAAGGACCGCGAGCAGGTCGAGGTCTCCGTCGCCCGCTTCGCCGACCTCGACGCGATGGGCTTTCTCGGCGAGTTCCTCAGCGCCCCGGGAATTCTCCTCGCCAACCAGCGCCGCGACGCGATCGAGGAGGAAGGCTGGATCGCCGGCGTTGGCCACGAACATCTCCTGCGCATTTCCGGCGGGCGCTATCTGCGCGACGCCGACGCCATCTACTCGCAAAGCTTCGCCATCATCCGCCAGGAAGCCGAGCTCTCGCGCTTCGAGGGCCCCATCCGCGACGTCGCGATCCGCATGATCCACGCCTGCGGCATGCCCGACGTCGCCGACGACATCCGCGTCGGCGGCGACCCGGTCGCCGCAATCGTGTCGGCGCTGGCGGCCGGCGCCCCGATCCTCTGCGATGCCGAGGCCGTCCGCGCTGCCATCATCGCGCGGACGCTCAAGGGCAACGAGCTGGTGGTGCTGCTCAACGACGCCCGCACACCCGAACTCGCTTTGCGCCTCGAGACCACCCGCTCCGCCGCCGCGGTCGAGCTCTGGCGCGAGCGTCTGGGCGGCGCCATCGTCGTCATCGGCAACGCCCCCACCGCGCTGTTCCATCTGCTCGAACTGCTTGCCGCCGGCGCCCCAAAACCCGCCGCCATCATCGCCGCCCCGGTGGGCTTCGTCGGCGCCGCCGAGTCCAAGGCCGCATTGGCTGCCGGCAAGCACGGCGTGCCGTTCATCACCCTCCTCGGCCGCCGCGGCGGCTCCGCCATATCAGCCGCCGCCCTCAACGCCATCAGCAAGGGCAGCGAATGACCCCCTGGCTCCACATCATCGGCTTCGGCGAGGGCGATCTCCCGCCTATCCCCCCGTGCGACGTGATCATCGGCCCCGAGCGCGCGATCTCTCGGCTAGGCTCCATTCTCGCGAAGCGTGAAGTCGGCGGTTCCTCCCCCGTAGCGAAGCGTACGGGGGAGGGGGACCAGCCGAAGGCTGGTGGAGGGGGCGGCCCCAAACTCATTCCCTGGACCTCCCCAAAACTCCCCGACATGATCGCGCAAATCACCGCCCTCCGCGGCACCCCGACCGTCCTCCTCGCCAGCGGTGACCCCCTCTGGTTCGGCATCGGCGCCACCCTCTCGCGCCATTTGTCCCCCACCGAGTTCCGCGTCACCCCGCACGCCTCGTCCTTCCAATACGTCGCCGCCCGCCTCCGCTGGCCGCTCCAGCATGTCGTCACCCTCTCGGCCCACGCCCGCCCCGCCGAAATCATCCACCCCCACATCACTCCCGGCAACCGCATCCTGGCGCTCACCACCGACGCCACCACCGCCCCGCATGCCGCCAAGCTGCTGACCGACCGCGGCTACGGCCGCTCCATCCTCACAATCCTCGAAAACCTCGGCGGCCCCGACGAACGCATCGCTTCCGCCACCGCCGAAGGCTTTGCGCTCACCATCGGCGACTTCTACGTCCTCGCCATCGACTGCGTCGCCGACCCCGGCGCACCACTCCTGCCCGCCATCCCCGGCCTTCCCGACGACGCCTTCCTCACCGACGGCCAGCTGACCAAGCGCGAGATCCGCGCCACCACCCTCGCAAAACTCGCCCCCTATCCCGGCGCCCTGCTCTGGGATGTCGGCGCCGGCTGTGGCTCGGTCGCCATCGAGTGGATGCGCGCCGCCCGCGACGCGTCCGCCATCGCCTTCGAGCGCGAAGGCGCGCGCCTGCAGATGATCGCGGTCAACGCCGCCAATCTCGGCGTCCCATCCCTCCGCATCGAGAACGGCGACGCCCCCGACAGCCTCATCGGCATGCCCACACCCGACGCCATCTTCCTCGGCGGCGCCGTCGCCAGCGAAACGCTGTTCCACACGTGTTGGACGGCGCTCCGCTCCGGCGGCCGCCTCGTCGCCAACGCCGTCACCATCGAGGGCGAGCAGGCCCTCTTCGCCCGCCAGTCCCGCCTCCGCGGCGATCTCGTCCGCATCGATGTCGCGAGCCTCGACGCCATCGGCAGCCATCGCGTGCTCCGCCCCCGCATGCCCGTCACGCAGTGGAGCGTCACCAAACCATGAGCCCCACCCACACCGGCACGCTCCATCTCGTCGGCGTCGGCCCGGGCGATCCCGAGCTGCTGACGCTCAAGGCCGTGCGTATCCTCCGCAGCGTCCACGTCGTCGCTTATCCCTCGACCGGCGACGGCGCTGGCTTCGCCCGCGATATCGCCAAAAGCTACATCCTCCCCGGCGCGATCCTCCTCCCCGTCACCATCCCCATGACCGTCGATCGCGGCCCCGCGCAGGAGGCCTACGATCAGGCCACCGCCGCCATCCTCACCCATCTCGCGCTGGGCCGCGACGCCGCCTGGCTCTGCGAAGGCGACCCGCTGTTTTACGGCTCGGCGATGTACCTGCTGACCCGCCTCGCCGGCCAGGCCAATATCAACATCGTCCCCGGCATCACCTCGCTCACAGCCGCCGCTGCCGCCGCCGCACGTCCCATCGCCGCCCGCAACGAAATCCTCAAGATCCTGCCCGCGCCGCTGCCCGACGACGTTCTGCGCCCCGAGCTCATCGCCACCCAGGCCGCCGCCATCATCAAGGTCGGCCGCCATTTTGACCGCATCCGCGACCTCTTGCGCGAAACCGGCCACGCCCAGAACGCCGTCGTAGTGGAGAATGCCACCACCGCGCGCCAGCGCATCACCCCGCTCGAAGGTTTTGGCTACGGCGACCGCCCCTATTTCTCGACCATCCTCTGCTATCGCGGTGAGGAGGCCTGGGGATGAGGCCCGCCATCGTCACCTTCGCCGCGTCGGGCGTTGACACTGCCGCCCGTCTCGCTCCCCTCATCGGCGCCGAGATCGTCGAGGGCACGCCGCAAACTGTGCGGCGCCTCTTCGCCGACGGCCGCCCCATCATCGGCATCTGCGCCGCCGGCATCCTGATCCGGCTGCTTGCGCCCATGCTGACCGACAAGCACCACGAACCGCCGGTGCTCGCCCTCTCACAGGACGGCGCGCACATCGTGCCGCTGCTCGGCGGCCACCACGGCGCCAATCGCCTCGCCCGCGAGATCGCCGACCACCTCGGCGGCACCGCCGCCCTCACCACCGCCTCGGACTCCAAGTTCACCCGCGGCCTCGACGAGCCACCCGAGGGCATCGTTCTCGAGAACCCCAAGCGCGCGAAGTCGGCGATGGCCGCCGCCCTCCGCGGCGAGCCCGTCCCCGCACAGGGCGCCACCGACTGGCTCCGCGACGCCGGCTACACGATCAGCGCAGCCCCTGATCCGCTGATCTATCACGCCAAGACCTTGGTCGCCGGCATCGGCGCCGAGCGCGGCGTCGCGGCCGAAGAAGTCATCGCCCTCATCGACCAAACCCTCGCGAGCCAAAACTGGTCGCGGCACGCCCTCGCCGCTCTCGCCACCATCGACATCAAATCCGATGAATCGGCGTTCCACGCCGCCGCCGCGCACTTCGGCGTTCCCCTCCGCATCTTCACTGCCGCCGAACTCAACCAAGAGCGCCACCGCCTCGTCAACCCGTCCGATATCGTCGAAGCCGAAACCGGCACGCCCGGCGTCGCCGAAGCCGCCGCGCTCAAGGCTGGCGCCCTCCTCGTGCCCAAGCGCAAATCCCGCCGCGCCACCTGCGCCATCGGGCAAGCCGCGGCGCCGATCGATCCCACGAATCTCGGCCGCCCCCCCGGCCTGCTCCACGTCGTCGGCATCGGCCCCGGCGACAAGGCCAGCCGCTCCGCCGCATCCGTCGCCGCCCTCGACAGTGCTACCGAGTGGGTCGGCTACGACCTCTACCTCGACCTCATCGTCGACCTCCGCTTCGGCCAACACGAGCACCGCTTCCCCCTCGGCGACGAAGAGCTCCGCGTCCGCCACGCCCTCGAACTCGCCGCCAGGGGTAAAACCGTCGCCCTCGTCTGCTCCGGCGACGCCCAGATCTACGCCATGGCCTCGCTGGTGTTCGAGCTCATCGAGGCCAGCGGGCCATGCGAAGTCACCGCCGCTGCCCGCCGCGTCCAGGTGGAAGTTCACCCCGGCATCTCCGCCTTCCAGGCCGCCAGCGCCGCCGCCGGCGCCCTCATCGGCCACGACTTCGCCTGCATTTCGCTGAGCGACCTGCTCACCCCCACCGACATCATCCGCAAGCGCCTCGCCGCCGCCGCCACCGGTAACTTCGTAACGGCGCTCTACAACCCCCGCTCGCAGCGCCGCACCGATTTGCTGGACCACGCCAAGGCGCTGTTTAGCGAGCATCGTCCACCCAATGTTCCAGTGGTCATCGCCCGCAGTCTCGGCCGCCCAGAGCAGAAGGTCACCCTCACCACCCTCCAGGAGTTCGACCCCACCATCGTCGACATGCTCACCATCGTCCTCATCGGCTCCTCCGCCTCCCGCACGCTGAAGCGCGGTAACGGCACGACAATCGCCTTCACCCCGCGCGGTTACGATCGGAAGGCGTCATGACCGTCTATTTCATCGGCGCCGGCCCCGGCGCACCCGACCTCATCACGCTGCGCGGCCAGCGTCTCATCGAGCGCTGCCCGGTCTGCCTCTATGCCGGCTCGCTCGTCCCCACCGAGATCGTCGCCGCCGCCCCGCCCGGCGCCCTCGTCCGCGACACCGCACCGATGCATCTCGACGAGATCGTTGCCGAGATCGCGGCCGCCCACGCGCGCGGGGAAGACGTCGCCCGCGTTCATTCCGGCGACCCCTCGATCTATGGCGCCGTCGCCGAGCAGATGCGGCGCCTCGACACCCTCGGCATCCCCTACGAAGTCGTCCCCGGTGTCCCCGCCTTTGCCGGTGCCGCGGCGCGCCTCGCCACCGAGCTGACGCTGCCCGAGATCAGCCAGACCATCATTCTAACGCGCACCTCCGGCAAGGCCTCGCCCATGCCGCCGCGCGAAACCCTCGAGATCCTCGGCCAGAGCGGCGCCACACTCGCCATCCACCTTTCGGTGCGAAATCTGGCGTACGTCGAGACCGCGCTCACCCCGCATTACGGCGCGGACTGCCCGACCATCATCATCTACCGCGCCACCTGGCCCGACGAAGAAATCATCATCACCACGCTGGCGGAGATGCGCGCCCGCGTCCGCGAAGAAAAGATCACCCGCACCGCGCTGATCTTCGTCGGCCGCGTCTTCGGCGAAACCAAGTTCCGCGACAGCAGTCTCTACGATCCGGGCTTCGCCCACGTGCTGCGCAACGCCGGCAAGAAGAAGCTGAGGGCAGGCTAAGGGAACGGGAGCCGAGGCTTCAGTCGGGACCCTTCCCCCGTGTACGGGGGAAGGTGGCGCCGGTTAGGCGACGGAAGGGGGCGGCCGCAAGCTCGATGCTGCTCACCCCACCCATCCCCGGGTTAAACCCCCGGGGATGGGTGGGGGCTTGCCACGTCCACAGACCTACCCGCTCACCACCCGCACAGCCTGCTCGACCGTCCCCACCTCATTCGCCGGCCCGTACACCGGCCGCGCCACCATGATCACCTGCACACCGCGCTCCCGCGCCACCGCGATCTTGCCCCAGGTCGCCTCGCCGCCGGAATTCTTGCTCACCAGATGTGTGAACCCGCGCGCCGCGAACAGCGCGCGCTCGGCCTCGATGCGATAGGGCGGCGCGTCCTCCAGCCACACAATGTGCCCGATATCGATCACCGGCGCCTCGATCAGCCGCGCCACCAGCCGGCAATCATCCCGCGCCACGAACGCCTCGAGCCCCTCATGACCGGTGGTGATGAAGCCATGCGCATTGGGCGGCAGCGCCTCGGCCGCTGCACTCACGCTCGCCACATGCACCCATCCCGCACCGTCGGGCTCCACCCAGGCCGGTCGCATGTACCGCACCAGTGGAATGCCGCTCGCCTGCGCGGCACTGACGGCGTTCACCGAGATCAATCCGGCATAGGGATGCGTCGCGTCGATCAGCCGTTCGATCCCCGCCGCCTTGAGATACCCCACCAGCCCAGGCACGCCGCCGAACTTGCCCACCCGCAAGTGCCCGGCTGGCAGCGCCGGTTTTCGCGTGCGCCCGGCGAGCGATGTCGTCACATCATGGCCCAGCGCCGTCAGCCGCTCTGCCAGTTCGCGGGCGTCCGCGGTGCCGCCCAAAATCAAAATCTTCATTCAGCCGCTCTCGCCCACGATCGCGCCACTCCGGTCCACCACCAGCACATCGACCCGCGCCACGCCGCCAACCATCGCCTGTGCTTTGTCTCGCGCCAGAATCGCGATCTTTGCGGCAAGCTCAGGGTCGCCCATCACCAGCACCTCGTTGGCGGTGTTGGCCACCAGCACAGCGTCACGCTGCTCGGGCAACAGCGCCGCCAGCATCTCGAAATCCACAGTGCTGCGGCCCGAGTGCAGATCCATCGCCCCCTGCGCCAGCTTCACCAGCTTGGCAAACCCGCCGGCAATGGTCACGCGCGCCAGGGGATTCCGCTTCACATATTTGAGCAGCCCGCCGACGAAATCGCCCATGTCGAGATAAGCCTCAACAGGCAATCCCAGTCGCGCCATCGCTGCCGTCTCGCTCACATCGCCGGTCGAGCCCACGACATGCGTCAATCCTATGGCGCGGGCGACGTCGACGCCGCGCTGGATCGAGGCAATCCACGCCGCGCACGAATAGGGCACGACGATGCCGGTCGTGCCGAGGATCGACAGCCCGCCAACGATGCCGAGCCGCCCATTCCAGGTCTTCTCCGCCAGCCGCGCGCCGTCGCGCACGCTCACCGTCACCGCATAGTCGCCCGCGCCCAGCACCTCGCGCATCATTTTCCGCGGCACCGGGTTGATCGCCGGCTCGCCCGGTGGGATCGGCAGTCCCGGCTTGGTCACCATGCCGACGCCATCACCGGCGTAAAACACAATTCCAGTCCCGACCGCGCCGCGCGCCACCCGCGTGATGATCAGCGCGCCATGCGTCACGTCGGGGTCGTCGCCCGCGTCCTTGATGATGCCGGCCTCCGCCCACCCGTCGCCCACGACCTCATGCGCCAGCGCGAAGGCCGGCATTTGTCCGCCAGGCAGGGTGATCGTCACCGGGTCGTCGAAATGTCCCGTGGTCAGCGCCGCGAGCGCCGCCTTGGCCGCCGCGGTCGCGCAGGCGCCCGTGGTCCAGCCCCGGCGCAGGGGGCGATCATCCGGGGCATAGTCCACGCTGTCGGCCATGCTAATCTTATAGCATGAGCTTTGCTGCACTCGATACTCTCGACTGGCCGACATTCGAGCCAAGCACCGTCTGGCTGGTCGGCGCCGGCCCCGGCGCGCCGGGCCTCCTTTCGCTGCTCGGCTATCGCGGCCTGCAGCAGGCGGACGTGGTCATCTATGACGCGCTGGTCAGCGAAAAACTGCTCGAGCTCGCCAACCCTGCCGCCGAGCGCATCCATGCCGGCAAGCGCGGCGGCAAGCCGTCGCCCAAACAGGCCGACATCTCGATCAAGCTGATCGAACTCGCCGAATCCGGCAAGCGCGTGCTCCGCCTCAAGGGCGGCGACCCCTTCATGTTCGGCCGCGGCGCCGAAGAGGCGCTGGCGCTCGCTGTCCGCGGCATCCGCTTCCGCATCGTGCCGGGCATTTCGGCCGGCCTCGGCGGGCTCGCCTATGCCGGCATTCCGGTGACGCACCGGGTGAACAACCACGCGGTGGTGTTCCTGACCGGGCACGACGAGACCGGTGGGGTTCCGGCCGCGGTCGACTGGGCTGCCGTCGCCAATGCCGCGCCGGTTATCGTCATGTACATGGCGGTCAAGCACCTGCGGTCGATCGCCGGCAAGCTGATCGCAGCGGGTCGCCCGCCCGCCGACCGCGTCGCCGTCGTCTGCAACGCTGCGCTGCCCGACCAGTACGTGGTCGATGGCACGCTGGGCGACGTTGCCGCCATCGAGCCGCTGATCGCCCCGCCCGCCATCGTCGTCGTCGGCGCGGCCAGTGCCCTGCGCGCCGATCTCGACTGGTACGTGGGCGCCCTGCGGGAGAATGGTCTTGGCTAACGGCCTCATCATCGCCGCCCCCCGTTCCGGCTCCGGCAAGACGCTGGTGACGCTCGGCCTCCTCGCGGCCCTCAAGCGCCGCGGTCTCGCCGTCGCGCCCGCCAAGACCGGGCCGGACTACATCGACCGCGCCATCCTCGCCAAAGTCGCCGGGTCAGAGGCGATCAACCTCGATCCCTGGGCCATGTCACCCGATCGCCTGCGCGCGCTAGCCTCCGATCATGCGGCGGCCGCCGACCTGCTGCTGATCGAAGGCGTCATGGGCCTGTTCGACGGTGCCGCCGACGGCACCGGCTCCACCGCCGACCTCGCGGCGACCCTCAAGCTCCCGGTGATCCTCGTCGTCGATGCCGAAAAGCAGGGCCAGTCCATCGCTGCCCTCGTTTCCGGCTTCGCCTCGTTCCGGCCCGACGTCGAGATCGCCGGCCTCATCGTCAACCGCATCGCCACCACGCGCCACGAGCACATGCTCCTCGCAGCCCTCAGGCCGCTCGGCATCCCGGTGCTGGGGGTGCTCCCCCGCCGCGACTCTCTGCATCTGCCCGAACGCCACCTCGGCCTCGTGATGCCTGCGGAAGTCGCCGCCTTCGATTCGGTCGTCGCCGCGGCGGCCGACGTCGTCGAGGAGTTCGCCGATCTCAATCTTTTGGCCGCCCTTTCCTCGAAAGTGCACAAATCTTCTACCGCCTTTTCGAACATCTCACCTCTCGGCCAGCGCATTTCGGTCGCCATGGACGACGCCTTCTGCTTCATCTACCCCCACCTCCTCGCCGACTGGCGCGCCCAAGGCGCCGAGATCACCCCATTCTCGCCCTTGGCCGACGAACCACCAAAAATGGATAGCGATGCGGTGTACTTGCCTGGAGGATATCCGGAATTGCATGGGCTAAAACTGGCTTTTGCCGCCCGTTTTCGTGAGGGGATGCAAGCCGCAGCCGATCGAAACGCCCTGATCTACGGGGAATGTGGGGGCTACATGGTTCTCGGCGAAACCCTCACCGACAAAGCCGGCGCGACGCACCGGATGACCGGGCTGCTGCCGATCGTGACCGACATCAGCCGCCCCAAACGCACCCTGGGCTACCGCCGCCTCCACCACACCGGCGTTCTCCCCTGGCCCGCCGATCTCATGGGCCACGAGTTCCACTACTCCACCGGCGGCGCCGGAACCCCCCTGTTCACCGCCACCGACGCCCTCGGCACGCCGCTCCTACCGATGGGCGCGGTGCTTGGCCGCGTCATGGGCTCTTATGCCCATGTGATCGACGTGGCATAGGTTCCAGCTATGGCCAAAGCCTTGATGTTCATGGGAACCGGCTCCGACGTCGGCAAGACGACCATCGTCGCCGGCCTCTGCCGCGCCTTCGCCAATCGCGGCCTGCGCGTCGCCCCGTTCAAGCCGCAGAACATGTCCAACAACGCCGCCGTCACCGCCGATGGCGGCGAGATCGGCCGCGCTCAGGCCCTCCAAGCCCGCGCCGCCCGCCGCGAACCGCTGACCGCCATGAACCCGGTGCTGCTCAAGCCCGAACACGAGTCCGGCGCGCAGCTCATCGTCCGCGGCCAGCGCGTCGGCTCCTATGCCGCCCGCGACTACTGGAGGATGCGCGGCGAACTGCTGCCTGAGGTTTTGGCCGCATTCCACGAACTTGCCGCCGACGCCGACCTGGTGCTCGTCGAAGGCGCCGGCAGCGCCTCCGAGGTCAATCTGCGCGGCAACGACATCGCCAATTTCGGCTTCGCGCAGGCCGCCGGAGTGCCGGTCGTCCTCGTCGGCGACATCGACCGCGGCGGCGTCATCGCCTCGATCGTCGGCACCTTCGCCGTCCTCGCCCCAGCCGACGCCGCCCTCATCCGCGCCTCCCTCATCAACAAGTTCCGCGGCGATCCCGCCCTCTTCCTCGATGGCAAGACCTTCATCGCCGACCGCACCGGTATCCCCTGCCTAGGCCCTATCCCCTTCTTCGCGGACGCCGCAAAGCTCCCCGCCGAAGACTCCCTCGCCCTCGATGCCAGGCCCCGCACCGCCGGCGGTCCGTACCTCATCGCCGTTCCGCGTCTTCCCCGTATCGCCAATTTCGACGACCTTGACCCCCTCCGCGCCGAGCCCGATGTTTCGGTGCAAATTGTGGAGCCCGGCCAGCCACTGCCGCAGGCCGCCGACCGCATCATCATCCCCGGCTCAAAAGCCACCCGCGCCGATCTCGACGCGCTCCGCCACGCCGGTTGGGACATCGACATCCTTGCGCATCATCGCGCCGGCAAACCCGTCCTCGGCATCTGCGGCGGCTACCAGATGCTCGGCCGCACCATCGCAGATCCCGATGGGATCGAAGGCCAGCCCGGCACCAGCCTCGGCCTCGGCCTGCTCGACATCGACACCATCCTCGGCCCTATCAAGGAGCTCCGAGTCGAAAGCGCCATCCACGTGACAAGCGGAACACCCATCACCGGCTACCACATGCACATGGGCGTCACGTCCGGCCCCGATCGCGCCCGCCCCTTCACCCGGATCGGCCAAAATGACGAAGGCGCAAGGTCCAATGACGGGCTAGTAGCAGGCACATACATGCATGGTGCTTTTGCAAATGACGCATTTCGTCATGCATTCCTGAATACGTCGTCGGGTGTCCACCACAACGAGCTTGTTGAGGCCGCGCTAGATGGCCTTGCCCATCACCTCGCCAGCCACCTCGATCTGGATGGCATCCTCCGCCTCGCCGGCGAGGTCCGCTAATGGCCTGGCTCCTCGCCCCTCTTGCCCTGCTCATCGAGCGCGTCCTCGGGTATCCGACTTGGCTCTACAAGGCCATCGGCCACCCGGTAACATGGATAGGCGCGCTCATCTCCTGGCTCGATACGCGGCTGAACGCCGGCACCAACCGCCGCCTCAAGGGCGTCCTGTTCCTGCTTCTCCTGGTGCTGACGGCACTCGCAGTCGCGCTGCTGGTCATCGCAGTGACCCGCCGTGTCCCGTTCGGCTGGGTGATGGAAGCCCTTCTCGCCTCGACACTTTTCGCCCAGAAGGAACTCGGTCGTGCCGTTAAGGCGGTGGCGGACGGACTCAACCTCTCGCTCGAGAGTGGGCGCCGCGCTGTGACGCACATCGTCGGACGGGATCCCGACACGCTGGACGAGCCCGGCGTTGCGCGGGCCGCGACAGAGAGTCTTGCTGAATCGACCTCGGACGGCGTCGTGGCCCCGCTGTTCTGGCTGCTTGTCGGTGGGCTGCCAGGTATCCTCATCTACAAGGCCGCCAACACCGCCGACTCGATGGTCGGCCACAAGAACGAGCGCTACCTCGAGTTCGGCTGGGCCAGCGCCCGGTTCGACGATCTCCTCAACTGGATACCAGCCCGCCTGACCGCGCTCCTTACTGCCGGTGCCGCATTTCTGGTGCGCCGGGCTGACCCTGAGCAGGCCTGGTCGACCGCCTTGCGAGATGCGCCCAAGCACAATTCCCCCAACGCCGGCTGGCCTGAAGCCGCCTTCGCCGGTGCTCTTGGATTCCGCCTCGGCGGCCCGCGCGCCTATGACGGCGAGGTCCACGACCTGCTGGCCTTCGGCGACGGCCGAGCCGAGTTGACGGCGCTCGATATCCTCAAAGCCCTCGAACTCTACTGGATGGCGATGAACCTGCTTCTTGCCGGGACCGTGGCGCTCGGCCTGATCCTCTGGCGGTTTGCCTAGCTGTCCGACGCTGGCGGCGCGAGCGAACTTTCGGTCAACCGCTCGCCCTTGAGCGTCATCGGCAATCCGGCGACGACGAAATGCACGTCGGTGCAGATTTCGGCGAGCCGTTGGTGCGCTGCTCCCGCCAGATCGCGGAACATCCGGGCCAGCGAATTGTCGGGCACAATGCCGAGCCCAACTTCGTTCGACACCAGGATCACGCGGCTGCTGTCGAGAGTGGGCAGCGCGGCCACAAGTTCATCCACGGCCTTGGCCACGTCGTGGTTCGCGCCGAGCAAATTGGTGATCCACAGCGTCAGGCAATCGACGAGGATCACGTCGTGCGTTCGCGCCGCCGCTTTGAGCGCAAGTGTCAGTTCGATCGGCTCCTCAAGCGTCGCGAAGCGCCCGTGCCGCTGCTGCTGGTGCATCCGGACGCGCTCGCGCATCTCACCATCGAGCGCCTGCGCAGTGGCAAGATAAAGCGGCGACTCGCCGGCTCGCATCGCTAGCCGTTCGGCAAAGCCGGTCTTACCCGACCGCGCCCCGCCCAGAACCAGCACATGTCCGCCCATCGAGGTTCTCCGCCTGCCGCCCGCAACCGACTCGGCCTAAACGCAACCGCCGGAGATTGGTCGCATGGGGGCCATGCGGCAAGCCTACGTGACGGGGCGAAATCGATTGCATATTCTCCTTTCGTCTAAGGGCCGATCGCTTTATGGTCCGCGCGCGCCGGAGGGGGCGTAACGACCAACTTGGGGCCGGAATTTGACCCGATATTACCTTGGCGTTGATGGCGGTGGCACGAACTGCCGGATCCGCCTCGCCGACGAGAACCTCCGCACTTTGGGCGAGGGCCGCGGCGGCCCATCGAACCTCCAGATCCAGAACGGCGACCCCGCCTACACCTCGATCCTCGAGGGCTCGAAAGCTGCCTTCGCCGCTGCCGGGCTGACCGACGGCGACTACGCCAACACCTATGCCTGTTTCTGCATGGCCGGTGGCCGCTCGGTCATCGACCGCGACGCCTTTGCGGAGCGGCAGTGGCCGTTCGCCGGCGTCCGCGTCTATGACGACATCGACGCTGCGCATGCCGGCGCCCTCGGCGGCCAGGAGGGCGCGGTGATCATTGCCGGCACCGGTTCTGCCGCGCTCGCCATCGTCGACGGTCAGCGCCACCAATCCGGCGGCTGGGGCTTTTACATCGGCGACCAGATGTCGGGCGCCATCCTCGGCCGCGAGCTGATCCGCCGCACTGTCGAAGCGACCGACGGACTGGTGTCCGGTTCGCCGCTGACCGAGGCGGTGGTGCAGACGCTCGGCGGCAGCCTCGATTCGGTCATGGAGTGGTCATTCCCCAAACCCACCGAGGCCATCGCCTACAAGGACTACCGAGGCGAGGATATCGCCGTCAGCATCGGCCAGACGCCGAAAGCCTATGGCGACTTCACGCGCATGATCTTCGACTATTACGAGACGGGCGATCCGGTCGCCCGTGAGCTCATGGATCTCGAGCTCGGCTACGTCGACAATTACGTGCGCTGGTTCAAGGCGCGCGGCGCGACGCGCATGGCCGCAACGGGCGGGCTCGGCGAGCGCCTCTTTTCCATCCTGGTGGACCGCTACGGCGACTTCATCGTCAAACCGCTCGGCGACAATCTCTCGGGCGCCGTCATCCTCGCAAAGCAGAACTTCGCCGCATGAACTATATCGAACGGAGACAAACGAGCGTGTCCAGCCGCATCATTCCGGTCCAGCCCTTCGACTACGTGGTCTTCGGCGCGACCGGCGACCTGACCAAGCGCAAGCTGATCCCGGCGCTCTACCACCGCTTCAAGGACGGCCAGTTCGACGAGCAGAGCCGCATCATCGGCGTGTCGCGCAGCAAGCTGTCCAATGCGGACTTCCAGAAGGCGGCGCGCGACTCGATCGCCCAGTTCGTCGAGAAGGAGTACCAGGACGACAAGGTCATCGAGCGTTTCGTCTCGATCCTGAGCTATGTCTCCAACGATGTCTCCGATGAGAAGAAGTGGGCCGACATCACTGGCCTCCGCAACGATCCAAAAATCGTCCGCGCCTTCTATATGGCCATTGCGCCTGATCTGTTCGGGCCGACCTGCGAGTACATCCAGAAGAAGAAATATTACCGCCGCGACGCGCGCGTGGTGATCGAAAAGCCGCTCGGCCACGATCTCAAATCGTCCGAGCAGATCAACGATGAGGTGAGCAAGATCTTCAAGGAAGATCAGGTCTACCGCATCGACCACTACCTCGGCAAAGAGACGGTGCAGAACCTGCTGGCGCTGCGCTTTGCCAACATCCTGTTCGAGCCGGTGTGGAACTCGGCGCATATCGACCACGTGCAGATCATGGTGGCCGAATCCGTCGGCGCCGGCACGCGCGGCTATTACGACGAGAGCGGTGCGCTGCGCGACATGGTGCAGAACCATATGCTGCAGCTGCTCTGCCTCGTGGCGATGGAGCCCCCGGCCTCCGACAACGCTAACGCGTTGCGCGACGAGAAGCTCAAGGTGCTGCGGTCCTTGAAACCGATCGGCGGGGTGGATGTCGCGAAAACGACCGTGCGCGGCCAGTACCGCAATGGCTCGATCGGCGGCGAGGTGGTGGTGAGCTACCAGGAAGAGCTGCCCGAAGATCGCAAGGGCTCCAAGATGGAGACCTTCGTTGCGCTCAAGGCCGAGATCGAGAACTGGCGCTGGGCCGGAGTGCCGTTCTACTTCCGCACCCGCAAGCGTCTCGCGAGCCGGGCGTCGGAAATTGTCATCCAGTTCCGCAGCATCCCGCATTCGATCTTCGATCATGCCGAGGGCGCGCCGCGGCCGAACCGGCTGATCATCCGCATCCAGCCGGACGAGGGCGTGAAGCTGCTGATGATGATCAAGGACCCCGGCCCGGGCGGCATGCGCCTGCGCGAAGTGCCGCTGAATCTGAGCTTTGCCGCGACCTTCAGCGAGCGCACGCCGGAGGCTTATGAGCGGCTGCTGCTCGACGTCATCCGCGGCAGCCAGACGCTGTTCATGCGGCGCGACGAACTCGAGGCGGCCTGGATGTGGGTCGACCCGATCCGCCAGGCCTGGGATGCGGCGACCGACCAGCCGCACCTCTACCATGCCGGCACCTGGGGCCCGTCGGCCGCCGTGGCGCTGATCGAGCGCGACGGCCGCACCTGGCACGAGGACGACAACTAAGTGACGGCGGGGCGCCGCGAGTTCACCGACAAGCAGCAACTGGCCGATGCGCTCGCCGAGGCGGTTGCCGGCAACCTCAAGGCAGGCGTCCAGTCGCGCGGCGCGGCCTCGCTGGCGGTGTCGGGCGGCTCGACGCCCTCTCGCTTCCTCAAGGCGCTGAGCGAACGCGCCGACGTGCCGTGGGGCAAGGTCACGGTGACGCTGGTCGATGAGCGCTGGGTCGACGAGAGTTCCGATCGCTCGAACGGCGGGCTGGTGAAGGCGAACCTTCTTCGAGGACCGGCGGCGGCCGCTGCCTTCGTGCCGCTGTACCAGGGCGGTGCCGAGCCCGACGCCTCGGCAGCGAGCGCCGCCCAAATGGCGGTGCCGCAGCCATTCGATGCGGCGATCCTCGGAATGGGCAATGACGGACATACGGCGAGCTTCTTTCCGGGAGGGGATAGTCTCGCCGAAGCGCTGACGGCTGCCGGGCCGGTTGTCGCCATCAGAGCGCCCGGAGCGGGCGAGCCGCGCGTCACGCTGACGCTCAAAGTGCTGCTCGCCAGCAGGGCGCTCTATCTGCATATCGAGGGGGAAGAGAAGGTCGAAACGCTGAAACAGGCTGAGGCAGAAGGTTCCGTAGAGGACATGCCGGTGCGTGCTATCCTGCGTCAGACCCAGACGCCACTGACCATCTACTGGTGCCCCTAAGCGGGCCAAGGAGCCCAAATGTCTGTCCTCAAGGCTGTCCAGGACGTGACCGACCGTATCGCGGCACGGAGCGCCGACACGCGCCGCGACTATCTCAACCGTCTCGATGCGGCGCGGGCCAAAGGCGTCTATCGCGCGGCGCTGAGCTGCGGGAACCTCGCGCACGGCTTTGCCGCCTGCTCGCCGTCCGACAAGGCGAAACTCGCGGGGAGCAAGTCGCTGAACCTCGGCATCGTCACCTCGTACAACGACATGCTGAGCGCGCATCAGCCCTACCAGTTCTATCCCGACATCATCAAAGAGGCGGCGCGCTCGATCGGCGCAACGGCGCAGGTGGCGGGTGGCGTGCCGGCAATGTGCGATGGCGTGACGCAGGGCCAGCCGGGGATGGACCTCTCGCTGTTCAGCCGCGACGTGATCGCGATGGCAACGGCGATTGCGCTCAGCCATAATATGTTCGACGCGGCGCTGTTCCTCGGCATCTGCGACAAGATCGTGCCGGGCCTGCTCATCGGCGCCCTGAGTTTTGGGCACCTGCCGGCGGTGTTCGTGCCGGCCGGACCGATGCCCTCGGGCATTCCCAATGACGAGAAGGCGCGGGTGCGCCAGCTCTATTCGGAGGGCAAGGTCGGGCGGGCGGAGCTGCTCGAGTCCGAAGCCAAGTCGTATCACTCGGCCGGCACCTGCACCTTCTACGGCACCGCCAATTCCAACCAGATGCTGATGGAGATCATGGGTCTCCATCTGCCGGGCGCCAGCTTCGTCAATCCCGGCACGCCGCTGCGCGATGCGCTGACCCGCGAAGCGGCGAAGCGCGCGCTGTCGCTGACGGCCGAGGGCAACGACTACACGCCGGTCGGCCATGTGGTCGACGCGAAGTCGATCGTCAACGGGCTGGTGGGGCTGCATGCGACCGGCGGCTCGACCAACCACACGCTGCATCTGGTCGCCATCGCTGCAGCGGCCGGGTTGCAGGTGACGTGGCAGGATATGGCGGATTTGTCCGAAGTCGTGCCGCTGCTCGCCCGCGTCTATCCCAACGGCATTGCCGACGTGAATCACTTCCACTCGGCCGGTGGAATGGGGTTCCTGATCCGTGAGTTGCTCGAATCGGGTCATCTGCATGACGACGTCAAGACGGTGTTCGGCGGCGGGCTCTCGGCATACGCGGCCGAGGCCAAGCTGATCGAGGGCAAGCTGAGCTTTACGCCGGCGCCGGCTGAATCCGGCGATCCAAAGGTCTTGACCAAGGTCGCAACGGCATTCTCGACGAGCGGCGGGTTGAAGCTCTTGAAGGGCAATCTCGGCAAGTCGGTGATCAAGGTGAGCGCCGTAAAACCCGAGCACCGGGTGATCGAGGCGCCGGCAAAAGTGTTCCACAGCCAGCAAGGGCTGCAGGCGGCGTTCAAGGCGGGCGAGCTCAATCGCGATTTCATCGCGGTGGTGCGCTTTGCCGGGCCGAGGGCGGTCGGCATGCCGGAGCTGCACAATCTGACCCCGGCGCTTGGCGTGCTGCAGGGCCGCGGTTTCAAGGTGGCCCTCGTCACCGACGGCCGCATGTCGGGTGCATCGGGCAAGGTGCCGGCGGCGATCCATATGACGCCCGAAGCGCTGGATGGCGGGCCGATCGCAAAACTGCGCGATGGCGACATGCTGCGGCTCGATGCGGAGGCCGGGACGCTCACTTTCCTCGGCGACGAACGCGAACTGTTGAGCCGGACCCCGGCCACCGAGGATCTGCGCAACGAGCATTTCGGCATGGGCCGCGAACTGTTCGCCGGGTTCCGCGCGATGGTCGGCACGGCCGATCGCGGCGCGAGTGTGTTCGCGTAAGAACGCTGTTTCAACGGGCGAGCGAAGGCCTCCATCGGTCGTGAGCCTCCGGGTTCGGGGGAAGTGGACGGAGCCCCGAGGCGCGTACGCCTCGATGTTTTAGTATGTGAGACGCAAGCGCCTCGGGGCGCGGGATTTCCGGATCACGTGCGCGATCGGGCTGGGGTTACCAGCGCTCCACCGCACGGCCCAGGGAAGCCGCGAAGCTTCCCCACCCGCTGGTCCATCGCGTCGTTCGCGTCGACTACCGTCCGTGCGATGAACTGAAGGGATCTTAGCACAGCTCGGAAGTACCGTGGATAAGTCGGAGAAATAAGCTCGGAGA
>JBKJTB010000230.1:0-5369 GCA_046594305.1 Devosia sp.
CGCTGAACATGCCCGGCAGGCGAGCCATGAGCGATATCTCGGGATAGAGGACGCGCATCTCGCGCAGACGCGGTGCGGCGACCGCCGCCGGGATATGGAGTTTCAGCTTCAACCAGAGCCACTGGTCCTTGCTGTCGAACAGCGGCACGGCAATGGGAGCTTCGTCGGCGGCCGAACCTTCAAGCACGAAGCTGCGACCGATCCTGGCATCGGTAGCGATCTCGAATTCATCCCAGATCCGGCTGAGACGAGCCCGACGGGTGAGCGTTTCGTCCTTGGCAATCTGCTCGACGCGGTTGCGCAATCGCTCGTCGTTGGTGCTGGCGAAGGTCGCCTCAAGCGCCGCGCCTGGCGGGAGATCAAGCTTGAGTTCGGCGCGCAGCCAGCCGCGCTTGTCGCCGACGGGCGAGGTCAGAACCGGCGTCAACAGGATGGAGGTGGCGGCGGTGGTCTGCGTCGCGTCCGCACCACCGAGCGTCCATAGCCCCGCCGACGCCGCCAGCCAGACCTTGTCCCCGACGACCGCGAGATCGGCGATTTGGGTCCGGTCGGTGAACAACGCATCCAATGGTGCGTGCAACGGCTCGCCCTTGCCGTCGAGCAAGAGCAGGAAGCCCTGCGTCGGATCGGCCGGCTTTTCACCGCTGCCTTGCCGGCAATATATGGCGATCCGATCGCGCCCGTCAGTCGCAAGCCTGCGGATGCTGGCACCGTCGTTGCCACCGAGCTTGCAGGCGAGACGTTCGCGCCAGATCCCCTCCTTCCCAGCGTCGACGAACAGCAGCCGCTCGCGGTCTTCAGCGACAACGACAAGATCCTTGCCGCGACCCAGTGTGGCGATTTCGACGGCGAGGCCAGCGGTCTCGGGAAGCGTCAAGCGGGCCGTGACGCAACCCTCCTTGTCGAGACGACGCAACGCGGAACCAGCGCCGGTATGGAGGAGCGCCCACAACCCATCACGGCCATCAGTCGCGATGTCGGCAATCGTGGCCGCGGCCAGGGTCGCGTCGTCAATCTCGATGCTGCGATCGTGCTGCAGCGTTTCTCGTTCATAGCGGTGAACGGCGTGCGGATCGAAGGCCCAAAGCCAATGGCCATTGGCAACCAGCCGCGGCGAGCCTGCGATGACGCCATCGATGAAGCTGGGACCGACGGTAGCTCCCAGCTCGTCGACCCAGCTGAAGAGGCCCGACCCGGCATCGCGCCATGTGGCATTGCCATAGCCATCGAGCGCGATTGCGGAAAGCGGCTGTTTCACATCGGTCGGCGTGGCGTGAGGACCGATCGGGCTGACCGGGACGATGGTGTCGCCATCGGCGATGAAGCCCTGCATCAGGCAGAGATTCCAGTGGCTGGCCGCGGTGAAGCCGTATTGCTTCTGGGCGCTCATCGCTGCGCCTCCCCTGGCCGCTCGAGCACGACGTCGCCGGCGTCGAAGATCAGTCTTGGCAGCGCCGTCGCGGCGAGCCCCAACGCGCTCGCGCTCTGTCCGTTCGGCCCGCGCAATTTCACATCGACAACTTTTGCAACGCCGGTGATGCCGCGCAACCAGCCCTTGATGGCGGTCGTGGTGACATCGCGTCCGAAGCCCCACGCTTTGGTTGGTTCCCTTGGGTTGGTGAGGGCAAAGGCCGCCATCAGCCGGGCCTCCGCGTCACGGGCGACTGCCGCGGGATCGGCCGTACGAGTCAGTACGAGCCTGGCCGAGATGCGAATGTCGACATATTTGGGCGCGATCACCCGGAGCCGCTGACCCAACGGAATGCGTGCCGCCAGACTCTGCCGGACCGCTTTGAGCCATGGCGGGCTTTCGGGCGTGCCGGTGACGTCCGCATCGCGTTCGGCGACCACCAACAGCGTCCGCGTACCACGCGGCTCGCTCTCACTTGGCCGCAGTTCGATGGCGCGGGCGACGCCGAGCCGCGGCAGAGCCCTGGCGGCATCGGCGAGGTCGTCGCGAGTCACCAGCGGCTCGCGCCTGCTCAGATGCTCGATGGCGCGGATCTGCAGCTCCTCGATCGTATCGGCGTCGCGGCCGCCACTGCAGGCTTCGCTGTTCTGGCCATAGGCGCCGGCCAGGCCCGCGAGTGTCCACGCGTTTCCCGACCCAAGATTGCCCAGGGTGCCACTGCTGACGAAATACTCGATGCTGATCGTCGCACTTCCCGGAAGGACCATCCCGTTGATGCCGTTGCCGAACTGCAGCTCGCCCTCTACCGGATCGAAAGTGAAATGCCGATCGTCCGGGCCGCTCTTGCTGAAGTCGCCGACGCTTGTCCATTGCTGATCCGCGGCGCCGGGCCGGCGTTCGACGACCGTGAAGACCGGGTCGGCGATCCAGCTCTTGAATTCGAGCAGATGCGTCTGGTCCGGCAGGTCGTTGCCGATGATCGGCTCGTCCGGGTAACCGCGGCGCTGCACGACTGGAATGACGTTCGGCGCGATCCGGCGCAGCCGGGGCGGCCTCAGAAACCCGCCACCGCTCCGCAGGACGAGCTGGAAGCCCGTGCCCGATTGACGGCGCGACGGCCGCGCCAGGATGATGATGCCGCTTTGCAGCAGTCCGGCGGTGGTGTCGCGCAAGATCACGAGCCCCTGTTCACCGTTGTCGTCGCGCAGAGTCACCGTGAGTGGCGACGGCAGGCCAGGCGACACCTCGACGAGAGTCGGCGTTGGGGTCTCCGCGCCAAGGGTAAGCACGGTGTCGGCGCCCGGCATGTCGAGCTTGCCCTCAAACGACAATACGAGACTGTCTCCTGCCGCGGGCTCAGGACCGAATGGCAGAAAGGTTGCGCTGTTCTTGCCGTTGACGCGCGTCTGGTCAGCCGTCCGGCCATCGCCGAATTCAGTCTCGAGCTTGACGAGCCGCGCATCGGTGAGGATCTGGCGCCATGCCGAGCCAGCCGGCCCGCCACCGAGGTCGGTGACGAAGCCGGGAGCCTCGGGATGGTCGGGGACAATTCGCGTCCCCGGTTCGAGCAGCCATCCGCCCTGCGGCAAAGGTTGTGGCGGCTGGCTCGGCCAGATGAGGCCCGCAGCCGGGTTGGGTTGCCGCGGCTCGATACCGAGCAACCGCGCGTAGGCGATGCGTTCGTCGCGCCGCAAGGCCGAGAGCGCATAGATTTGCGCCTCCGCCTCATAGGCCAGCAGATCGAGCAGCATGATGCCGGGGTCGTGAATATTGTGGTCGGTCCAGTCCGGTGCGAGGCCCGGGATCATGGAGCGACCCTTCTCGAGCAACTGTTCGAAATTGGCGTCGTCGAGATTGAGACGGAGGTCCATCAGACGGTCACCTCCGCATCGAGCTTGCTCGTCACCACGATGTCGTCCTCAGCGACGACGAGCAGTTCGATCGGCCGCAGGGGCGATGACGGACCGATTCCCACGCTGGCGACATCGACCAGCTCCTCGATGCCGAGGAGGCGTTCGGCGATGTCGGCTTCGTCAGGGACAGCGCCCAGCGGCCAGCCATAGCCGTCGATGCCACCAGTCGCCGCATCGAGGAGTTCGCGGATCCGCCGGATCGCCTCTTTCGCGACCGCACCGGCATACGCAAGGTCGGTCACCGTGAGCACCAGAGCCACGGTGCCAGCGACTATGCGTGGAGACTCGATCGTCACGGCGCCAGGAACCGAAAAAGCGGGCGGCGTGCTCTCGATGATGAGGCGGAGCAGTTCGCGGCGAGCAGCGTTCGAGGGAATTGGCTCGAACCCGCGCATGACTTGAATGATGCGGACGCCTTGCGGCGAGCGCAGTGTCTTGACCTGCGCGATGTCGGGCGACGACTGCAGCGCCAGCGCCTCGATGTCGCCCAGCGTCAGGGCACGATCGTGCATCTTGAGATTGGCCGGGGCGAAACGCATCGCGGCCTCGGCGCCCTGCTCGCCGGCGCCGCCGGCTGCCGGTTCGGGTGCGATCGTTGCCTCGACACCGGCGATCGGCGTGATCAGGCTGAGCTGACCCCATGCCGGTACCTTGTTGGCGTCTTCGCCGCCGCCGCGCTGGTATTTGACCGCCACGATGTTGTTCTGGCCGATGGGCGGAATGGCACCATGCCGCCCGTCGCCAAAGATGACCTCGCCGGTGGCGGACAGCAACTCGAAGACGCGGTCGGTCGCCTCGGACGTCGCCAGCGTCGCTGCCCGCCAGCGTACCCAGGCGCCCTTCCACGGTCCAAGCTCGGTCTTGACCGCATCGGCTTCGATCTCGTTGAGGGCCTCGACCTCTTCGTCATCGAGCGGCTCGCAGATTCGCAACTCGAGCGAGTCCCGAAGCACCGGCGGCCGGGCGACGAAGACCGACTGATCGGGAGAGCCGTCGGACGAACCGAGAATCTCCTGCCGCTGCGTTTCCGCCTGTGTCACGAAAGCGGCGTTGAGATAGGCGGCACGCAGCCGCGGCTTCCACAAGGCCGGGTCGGAGTCGGCGCGAGGTTTGAGCCGCAACCAGTGCAGGAGTTGGCCGAACAGCCGCACCTCCTGCAACGGCTTGGGCAGCGACAGCGTGACGATGCCGCTCTGGCTCAGGCCGCGCGTTCCGTCATCGACCGCGACGGCGTTGAAGCCATCGTCGGTACAGGCTTCGACCACGAGCGGGAATGCAGCGTCGTGGTCGGCATCGTCGACGAGGAAAAGGATCGCGATCGAAGCACCCTGCAACGGCTTGTCGAACCCGAGATAGAACGCGCGCGCCGTCTCGGCGCTGGGATCGGCAGCGGGTGCCGCCGGGGCGTCGTCCTCGCAGTCGCCGCTCGAGGCTGGCGCTGGCGGCAGCGGTGCGTCGCTGTCGCAGCCGCAATCGTCATCCGGGCGTGATGCAGCGACGCGAGCACCGGCTCGCGGCAATGAGTGCTTGAGGGGGGTGAAGGCGAGCACCTGCGCGTTAGGCGCAGTGTTGGCGTCAGTCTGATCGCGATAGCCGCCACTGTCGAGCGTCAGGACAATTTCGGGCTGTAGCGGCGTGCACAGTGCATAACGCACCCGCATCGAGACAATGTAGGGAGCGCGGATGCCACTCGAGTCGCGCGTAACCGTCTGTTTCTGTTCCCTGTTTGCGAACACCTGTCGTGGGCTCGTCACCAGCGTCACCGCTTCCTGGCCGTAGTCGCCGCCAATGAGGCGGGCTCGAACCCAGTGATTCTTGCGGCCGACCACGTCGTTGGGCTGCAATGACGGCGGGACATAGAACGCGATCTCGCCCGAGGAGACCAAGTGGCCGGTGCCGTCCGTCACGCCCGGAATCTGCCACCAGCTCTGCCCGTCCCAATACTCCCACGACAACTCAGGATTGCGCGGACGCGGCGGCGGATAGCTGGTCTGGCCGCCAAAGGCGATGACGAGGCTGGCGGTCAGGCCATCTACTTGATCGAT
>JBKJTB010000252.1:0-13746 GCA_046594305.1 Devosia sp.
GCTGATCCAGGTTCCGGCAAAACCCTACAAGAACCCCAACAACTACATCAAGATTTCGGGCCGGCTCGCGAACAAGCTCGCCACCGAACTGCCGAACGGCGCGATCTGGGCCAACCAGTTCGACAATGTCGCCAACCGGCGCGCGCATTTCGAAACCACCGGCCCAGAAATCTGGGAGCAGACCGACGGCAAGATCGACGGTTTCATCTGCGCGGTGGGCTCAGGCGGCACGCTCGGCGGCGTGTCGATGGCGCTCAAGGCGCGCAACAAGGACGTGCAGATCGGCCTCGCCGATCCCGAGGGCGCGGCGCTGTTCAACTATTACGCACATGGCGAGCTCAAGTCCGAGGGCAACTCGATCACCGAGGGCATCGGCCAGGGGCGGATCACCGCCAATCTCGAAGGTATCGAGGTCGACCGGCCGTACCGGATTTCGGACGCGGAGGCCCTGCCCTATCTGTTCGACCTGCTCGAACACGAGGGTCTGTGCCTCGGCGGTTCGTCGGCCATCAATATCGCGGGTGCAGTGCGCATGGCCAAAGATCTGGGACCGGGCAAGACGATCGTCACGATCCTCTGCGACTACGGCAACCGCTACCAGAGCAAGCTGTTCAACCCGGTGTTCCTTAAATCGAAGGGACTGCCGGTTCCGCATTGGCTGGAGGAGGCGCCTTCTGTAGATTGGCGCGCTGTTGTCGAACCCGAACCGGTCTGAGTGCTCTTCGCTATTGACGCCTGGCTCTCGAGCCTGATCCCGGACCGCGGGATCATCTACTGGATCTTTGTCGCCAATTACCTCCTCGCCCTCGGCTTCGTGGTCAGCGAGATCCTCCACTCGCGCACCTCGCAGGGATCGATCGCGTGGATCCTCTCGCTGCTCATCCTGCCGTTCCCGATGACGCTGTTCTACGCGGTGTTCGGGCTGAAACTGTTCGACGACTATGCCGCGGTGCAGACCCATTCGGGCCGCGTGATGCGCAAGGTTCGGGCGGCAAAAACGAAAATCGTCGACCAGCCGTCGACCGCCGAGTTTCCGGTGCTGGTCAATGTCTCGCAACTGCCGTTCCTCAGCGGCAATGAGGCGGAGTTACTGATCGATGGCGAGGCAACCTTCGACTCGATCTTCGCCGGGATCACCGCCGCCAAGGAAACGCTGCTCATCCAGTTCTACATCATCCGCGACGATGAGCTTGGGCGCGAGTTCGCGACGCGGCTGATCGAGCGAGCCAATGCGGGCGTCAAAATCTATCTGCTCTACGACGATGTCGGCTGCTTCTGGCTGCCGCGCGCCTACAAGCAGCGCCTCCGCGCCGCCGGCATCAACATGCACGGCTTCAACCACCGGCATCGTTTCCTGCGCTTCCTCGGCCCGACGCGCATTCAATATCGCAATCACCGCAAGGTGGTGGTGGCCGATGGCAAGGAAGCCTGGATCGGCGGCCTCAATGTCGCCGACGAATATATGGGCCGCAGCAAGCGGTTCGGTCCCTGGCGGGACACGCATGTGCGGATCAAGGGGCCCTCCGTGCTCGCCGCCGATCTAAGCTTTCGCGAGGACTGGCAGTGGGCGACGGGCGAGGAGCTGAAGGATCTGCCGACCTCGACGGCGGTCGAAGGCGACCAGTCGATCCTGGTGATGCCGACGGGACCTGCCGATGCGCTCGAAAGCTGCGCTATCGCTTTCGACGATGTGATCGGGCAGTCGCAGAAGCGGCTCTGGATCGTGTCGCCCTACTTCGTGCCGGATGTCTCGATGGAGACGGCGCTGTTTGCGGCCCAGTTGCGCGGCGTCGATGTTCGGCTGCTGATCCCCGAGAAGCCGGACCATCTGATCGTCTGGCTGGCGAGTATCGCCTACGCCTTCCGCATGGTGCGGCACGGCATCGACGTCTATCGCTACCCCTCCGGCTTTCTCCACCAGAAGGTCATTCTGGTCGACGATAAGATCGCCGGTGTCGGCACGGTCAATTTCGACAACCGCTCGTTCCGCATCAATTTCGAGATCACCCTGTGGTTCACCCATGAGCGGATGATCAAGGATGTCGAAAAGATGCTGAAGCGCGACTTCAACGACGCCAACAAGGTGGACCTCAACCGGCGCGGCGGCCAGCCGTCGGTGCTGATGCACTTCATGAGCCAGGCCGCGCGCTTGTTCTCGCCGATCCTCTGAGGACTGCCATGACCGAGTTCGTGTTCCGCTCCGACAGCTATCTGAAATCGCTCGATGCGACGGTGACCGAAGTCAGTGCGGAGGGCGGCGTCGGGCTCGATCGCACGATCCTTTATGCGGCGTCCGGCGGTCAGCCGAACGACACGGGACGCCTTGTGCTGGGCGACGGGCGCGTCGTGCCGATCGTCAATGTCGTCCATCCCGATGGCGACAAGACGCGGATCGTTCACGTGCCTGCCGAGGGCTCGCCCGCGATCGCGTTGGGCGACGCGGTGACGCTCGAACTCGACTGGGACCGGCGCTATCGGCTGATGCGGATGCACACGGCGCTGCATCTGCTGTCGGTCGTGTTCCCGTTTCCGGTCACCGGCGGATCGGTCGGCGAGGACAAGGGCCGGCTGGACTTCGATATGCCTGAGGTGCCCGATGATCTGGCGGCGCTCGAGGCACGGCTCAACGCGATGGTCGCGGGCAATCACGCCGTCACATCCGAATGGATCACCGACGACGAGATGGCCGCCAATCCGGGGCTCATCAAGACCATGAAGGTGAAGCCGCCGATGGGTCAGGGCCGCGTGCGGCTGATCCGCATCGGCGACGTGGATTTGCAGCCGTGCGGCGGCACGCATGTGGGCAATACGTCCGAGATCGGGCCGTTGAAGTTGGGCAAGATCGAGAAGAAGGGCGCACAGAATCGCCGCGTGGCGCTGCTTTTTGCCTAGTTACTCGATATTTGGCGCCTGGATCAGCCCGCCATTGAGCCAGAGGGCGTTCTGGCCGCGCGACACGCCGGCGCCGGTGCCGACGCCGAAATTGCGGTCGAAGATTTCGCCGTAATTGCCGACCGCGCCGATGACCTTTTTCATGAAGTCCGGCGCGAGGCCGATGGCAGGTCCGAACGATCCCTCGAGGCCGAGGAGGCGCCGGATGCGGTGCGTCTTGGCGGCGGTGAGCGATTCGATGTTGAGGGAGGTGACGCCGGCCTCCTCGGCGGTGATCAGCGCAAAGGCCGTCCACTGGACGATCTTGTACCATTGCTCGTCGTCGGCGCGGACCACCGGGCCGAACGCGGACTTGCTGATGCGCTCGGGCAGGATGCGGTGGGTCTGCGGATCGGGCAGGCCGCGGCGCATGGCGTTGAGCCAGCTCGCGGGAGCCGAGACGGCTTCGCAGAGGCCCTGTGTATAGGCCACCGCGAGATCTTCGCGATCTTCGTAGAGTACCTCGATGTAGTTCGCCTGGTTGACGAAGCCGAACTCCTGGAGGTTTTGCTGCTCGTCGCCTTCGTCGAGCACGCAGACGCGCAGATTGTCGAGTTGGTAGGCCGACACGACGCCGAGCGACTGCGGGACCATGAAGGCCTGCCCGTCAAAGAACAGCGCCGAGGTGTAGCGGACCCCGAAGCCGGTATCGCGGCGCATGGTCCATGGGGCGTTGCGGGCGATGACGTCGATCTCGCCATTCTGCAACTGCGCAAAGCGGCTGGTGCCCGACAGCGCGCGGAACTCCAGCGCCCCCGGATCGCCGAAGACGGCGGCGGCGACCGCCCGGCAGAAGTCGACATCAAAGCCGACCCAGCGCCCGTCGGTGTTGAGCTGAGCAAAGCCGGGGAGCGGATCGGTGCTGGCGCACACGAGGTGACCGCGCGCCCGGATCGCGGCGAGGGTCGGCCCGTCGGGTGCGATCGTCTGGGCAAGGGCGGGGAAGGTCAGCATCCAGGCCGCCAGCATGGCGGCGGCGATGCGCCACAAAGTGTTCAACGGCTCGCTCCTCCCTGCCCGGCGGCATCTTCACCACCGGGCGGGACGGGTCAAGCCGCGGTACGGTCGCAGGATTAGTGCAGGATCTGGCTGAGGAACAGCTTGGTGCGCTCGTGGCGCGGGTTGTGGAAGAACTCTTCGGGCTCGTTCTCTTCGATTATCTGGCCCTGATCCATGAAGATCACCCGATTGGCGACCTGGCGGGCGAAACCCATTTCGTGGGTGACGCAGATCATCGTCATGCCGCTCTCGGCGAGCGAGATCATCACTTCGAGCACTTCCTTGACCATCTCCGGGTCGAGCGCCGAGGTCGGCTCGTCGAACAGCATGATCTTGGGGCTCATGCAGAGCGAGCGGGCGATGGCGACGCGCTGCTGCTGGCCGCCCGACAACTGACCGGGGAACTTCAGCGCCTGCTCCGGAATCTTGACGCGTTCGAGATAGTGCATGGCGGTCTCTTCCGCCTCTGCCTTGGGCGTGCCGCGGACCCAGATCGGGGCCAGCGTCAGGTTCTGCAGGATCGTCAGATGCGGGAACAGGTTGAAGTGCTGGAACACCATGGCGACGTCGCGCCGCACTTCGTCAATGCGCTTCAGATCGTTGGTCAACTCGATCTTGTCGACGACGATCTTGCCCTTCTGGTGCTCCTCGAGCCGGTTGATGCAGCGGATGAGCGTCGACTTGCCCGAGCCCGACGGCCCGGCGATGACGATGCGCTCGCCCCGCATCACGCGCAAATTGATGTCGCGCAGCACGTGGAAGTCGCCGTACCACTTGTTCATCCCCACGATGTCGATCGCGACCTCGTTGGCGGACACCTTCATGTTGGAGCGGTCGACGCCGCTGTCCATGCTTTCCGCAGCCGACATGAATTACCTCTTATGTCCGGTGTTGAGACGGTCTTCCATGTACTTGGCATAACGCGACAGCGAGAAGCACAAGACGAAGAAGATCCCGATGGCGAAGGCGTAGCCGGTGAACGATTTGGTAGGCGATGCCCATACGGCGTCGGAACCGGCAGCGTTGATGGCGAGGATCAGATCGAACATGCCGATGATCGACACCAGCGAGGTGTCCTTCACCAGCGAGATGAAGTTACCCACGATGCCCGGGATCACGTACTTCAAGGCCTGCGGCAGAACGACGAAGATGGTCGATTTCCAGTAATTGAGGCCGAGCGCAGCCGCTGCCTCATACTGGCCGCGCGGCAGCGCCTGGAGCCCGCCGCGGATCGTCTCGGCCATGTAGGCGCCATAAAAGATGGTGATGCCGATCATCGCGCGGACCACCTTGTCGACGGTGACGCCCTGCGGCACGAACAGCGGCAGCATCACTGAGGCCATGAACAGCACGGTGATGAGCGGGACCGCGCGCCACAACTCGATGACGAGGATGCAGAAGGTCTTGATGATCGGCAGGTTGGATCGTCGCCCGAGCGCCAGCAGAATGCCGATGGGGAATGATCCGACGACGCCCACGATGGACAGCACGAGGGTCAGCATCAAGCCGCCCCACGTCTCGGTCGGCGTGTGCGCAAGCCCAAACACGCCACCGAGAAGGAGTATGACGGCGATCACCGGGAAGACGACGAAGAAGCCAACGAAATTGGCGAGCTTGAACGGCGCCCTGGGCATCAGCAGCGGAATGATCAGCGCCAGGGCGAGGAAGAAAACGGCGTTGGGACGCCAGTATTCAGCCGCCGGATAGAACCCGTAGGTCATGAAGCTGATGCGGCTGCTGATGAACACCCAGCACGCCCCGAACGTCTCGGCCCTGCAGTCATCCATCGTCCCGGTGAAGACCGCGCGGCCGATCAGGAAATCGTAGAGCAGCGGCAGCAGCCAGAAGAGGAACACACCGGTGAGGAGTGTCAGAAGGGTGTTCGGGATGCTGGAGAAGAGGTTGGTCCGCAGCCAGTAGATGACGCCCGTCGTCCGTCCAGGAGGCGGCAGCTTCGGCGCTTCGGTGTCTCGAATGTAATGGAAGCCGGTGTCGGTCATTTTCCGCGCCTCACCGTTCGACCAGCGCGACGCGCGCATTGTAGATGTTCATCAGGAACGAGGTCAGCAGCGAGAACGTCAGGTAGACCGCCATGGTCATGCCGACGATCTCGATGGCTCGGCCCGCCTGGTTGAGTGCGGTTCCAGAAAAGATCGACACGAGTTCCGGGAACGCGATGGCCGCGCCGAGCGACGAGTTCTTGGTGAGGCTGAGAAACTCGCTGGTGGTCGGCGGGATGATGACCCGCATTGCCTGCGGGATAATGACGAGCCGCAGCCGATCATTGTCCTTGATCCCGAGCGACTGCGCCGCTTCGGTCTGACCGTGGCTGACGGCCTCGATGCCGGCGCGCACATTCTCGCCGATGAAGGTCGCGTGATATACTGACAGCCCCACGACGAGCGCGGTCAGTTCCGGCGGGGCCGAGAAACCGCCCTTGAAGTTGAAGCCTTGCTTGACCGGTATGTTCCAGCCGACCTCAGTGCCCGAGAGCAGAAACGCCAGCAAGGTCAGGCCCACGATGATCGCCACGGCTGTAAGGAACACCGGGAATCGCTGGCCGGTATCCTCGAGCCTGCGCTTGGCCCACCGCCGCATCGCGACTGCGCCTACAATTGAGATCAGGAAGGCAATCGCCACCCAGATGAAGCGGTCGTCGAAGATCGGTGTGGGGCCATTGAAGCCGCGACCGTTCAGGAAGAACAGGTCGCCCCAATTGATGCTGTTGCTGACCGGCGGCACCACCTTGAGAAGGGTGAAGTACCAGATGAAGAGTTGCAGGAGCGGCGGGATGTTGCGCGTGACTTCAACGTAGACCGCGGCGATGTTGGCCACGAGCCAGTTCTTGGAGAGGCGCGATATGCCCAGGAAGAAGCCCAGCACTGTGGAGAACACGATGCCAAGCAGCGCCACCAGCAGTGTGTTGAGCAGGCCGACCTTGAAGACGTCGAAATAGGTGGATTCGCGGTTGTATGGGATCAGCTTGAAGGAGACATCGAAGCCGGCGGTGTTCCACAGGAAGTCGAACCCGAAGGTCTTGCCTTGCGCCTTGAGGTTGATGATCGCGTTCGAGATCAGCCAGTAGAAACCGGCCGCGACGATCAGGATCATCACGATCTGGTAGATGTAACCCCTGATGACCGGGTCGTTGTAAAATACGGTTTGCTGGGGCGCGAGGCGCCCTGCGGTATCAACTGCCATGAGGTGTTCACCCAACCCTGCCCGATAGGTGGCGTCCGGCGCGTAGGCCGGACGCGGAAGCCATTTGCGAGCCCTTCCCCTCTAAAAGGACTCAGCTGTCCTTAGCGGATCGGCGGCGAGTACTGGATGCCGCCGTCCTTCCAGAGCGCGTTGATGCCGCGCGCGAGACCAACCGGCGAGCCGGTGCCGACGTTGCGATCGAAGATCTCGGCGTAGTTACCGACGTGCTTGATGATCTGGTACGCCCAGTCCTTGGTCAGGCCCATCGGCGTGCCGAAGTCGCCTTCGACGCCGAGCAGACGACGGATGCCCGGGTTTTCGGACGCCAGCATCTCGTCGACATTGGCAGACGAGACGCCGAGTTCCTCGGCTTCGAGCTGCGCATCGAACACCCAGCGGGCGATCTTGAACCACAGATCGTCGCCCTGACGGACGACGGACGTGAGCGGCTCCTTGGAGATGACGTCGGCCAGAACGACGTGGTCATCGGGAACGGCGAGCAGCAGGCGGTTGCCGGCGAGCGCCGAACGGTCGGTCGTGAACGCGTCGCAACGCCCTTCTTCGTAGGCCTTGTAGGCTTCGTCCTGAGTGACGAAGGTGACCGGGTTGTACTCGAGGCTGTTGGCCGCGAAGTAGTCGGCGGCGTTGAGCTCGGTGGTGGTGCCGGCCTCGATGCAGAGGGTTGCGCCGCCCAGTTCGAGCGCCGACTTGATGCCGGTCGCCTTGTGAACCATGAAGCCCTGGCCGTCGTAGAAGATCGGCGCGACGAACGTCAGGCCGAGCGTCGTGTCGCGAGTCATCGTCCAGGTGGACGTACGCGCGAGGATATCGACTTCGCGCGCGCCCAGTTGCTGCCAGCGGACGGTCGAGTTGGAGGTAACGAAGCGGACGGCCTTCGGATCGTTGAAGATCGCGGCGGCGATGGCGCGGCAGTAGTCGACGTCGATACCGCTCCACTCATTGTTTGCGTCCGGCGTTTCGAAGCCGGCAGTGCCTTCCGACACGCCGCACAGCAGGTGGCCGCGCGCCTTGACGTCGGCGAGGGTATCCGCGAAGGCGGCAGTCGCCGCCAGTCCAAGCGTAGCCGCGAGTGCTACGCCAAGAAGTGCTTTTTTCATGTTGGTCTTGCCCTTGTTCCTGACCCTGTTGGCCGGCCCCGTCTCCCGGTGTTGCCGACGGTACCACTGCCTTTCATGTGGGCGGTGATGCTGGTAGTCATCGAAGCGGCAATTGACGATTGCGTCAAGCGTTGTGACGGGATTGTGGCAGCAACACTGACGGTGTTTTGGTCAGATCGTTGGTTCTGTCAGTTTATTAGGCAGGGTGCATAGAGGCATGGCTGAAAAGATCAGCAACAAGAAGACGCCAAGTCTCGAGACGATCGTTACGCACAGCGGCCGAAAGCCTGAGCAACATTGGGGCTTCGTCAACACACCGGTCTATCGCGGCTCGACGATCGTGTTTCCGACCCTCGATGCATTGGAAAGCACTGAACCGCGCTTCGACTACGGACGCACCGGCAACCCGTCGTCGGCGGCGGTCGAGGATCTGATTAGCGAACTCGAGGGCGCGGCGGGCACGGTCCTTGCGCCATCCGGACTCTCGGCGATCTCCCTCGCGCTGATGACGGTGCTCCGCAGCGGCGACGATGTGCTCATCACCGACAGCGCCTATCAGCCGACCCGGCGCGTGTCGGACGGCGTGCTGGCGCGGATGGGGATCAGCGTTCGCTATTTCGATCCCCGGGCGGGCGCAACGCTTGAAACCCTGCTCACGGACAAGACGCGTGCGGTGTTCGTCGAAAGTCCCGGCTCGCTGACGTTCGAGATGCAGGATCTGCCGGCGATTACCAAACTCGCACGGACCCACGATTTTGCGGTGATCGTCGACAATTCGTGGGCGACGCCGATCTTTCACAATCCGCTGGCGCTGGGCGCCGATATCGTCGTGCACGCCGGGACCAAGATGTTCGTGGGGCATTCCGACGCGATGTTCGGCACGGCCTCGGCGAACGAGAAATGGTTCAAGGAACTCAAGAACACGCATTTGCGGCTCGGCCTCTGCGCCTCGCCGGACGACTGCTTCCTCGCTGCGCGCGGCCTGCGCACGCTCGCCATCCGCATGAAGGAGCACAATGAGCGCTCGACGGATTTGGCGAGCTGGATGGAGGGGCAGCCCGGTGTTCGCCAGGTGATCCACCCTGCCCTGCCGAGCCACCCGGACCACGCCCTGTTCAAGCGGGATTTTCGCGGCGCCGGGAGCGTCTTCTCGGTGCTGCTCGAGCCGAAGCCGCGGGCGGCGCTCGCAGCGATGGTCGATGGCTTCGAACTGTTCGGGATGGGCTGGTCGTGGGGCGGCTACGAGAGCCTCTGCCTGCCGATCCATCCCGAAAAGATCCGCACGGCGGTCAAATGGGACACTCCCGGGCCGATGCTGCGCATCCACACCGGGCTCGAAGGCATCGACGACCTCAAGGCCGATCTGGCTGCGGCGCTGGAGCGCTACCTCGCCGCTTGAGCGTGAGGTAGCGCCGGAGCGATGACATCGGCCGGGCGCGAATGCTACCGTTGGCGGCGGCGTCGAACATCCAGCGACGGCGCGCGAAAATGAGCCGGACCAGATACGCCCCGAGCAGGCCGAGGATAGCACCGGCGACAACGTCGCTGGTGTAGTGGACGCCCAGCGCAACGCGCGACACGGCGACCACTGCCGCGAAGACGATGCCCGGATAGAACCAGCGCGGCGACACGAAGCCGATCACGGCTGCCAGCGCGAAGGCGGTCGTCGCGTGGCCGGACGGGAAACTCTGAAAGGTCCAGTCGAGCCAGTTGGGGCTGAAACTCAACGTGCCGTACTGATCGAAATGGTCGGGACGACCGCGACCGATGAGGCGCTTGAGCAGCGTCGAAACGAGGCTCGGCAGTCCGACGCCGGCGAAGATGAACCCGTAAAGCGCCGCGAACTGCCACAGCAGCGTTCGCATGAGTTTCCAGCGGACGAACAGGGCGACGAGGGCGGTGAGCAGGAACAACGCGCCCGCCGGATAAAGGATCCAGTCCGATTCGCCGTAGCGCGTGATGTCCTCGAGCGGCCCGCGCACGCTCTCCGGCCAGCTTTGCGCCCACACCGACAGCGGGTGGTCGAAAACCACGGCGACGGCCAGAACCGCCAGCATCGCCGCCACGGTGAGCCACCAGCGTTTTTCGCCAAGGCCCAGCGGCCAGCGTCTTGTCAGATCGAGCATATTGCCCTTTTGGGCCCGCTCCGGTATCGGATCAAGGCGTGAATTCGGGGTATAGCTCAGCCTGGTAGAGCACCGGTTTTGGGAACCGGGGGTCGAGTGTTCGAATCACTTTGCCCCGACCACTTTCAGAGGACTGCGATGACGGCACGCATTTACCGCCCTGCACCCAACGCCATGCAGTCCGGCCGGGGCAACTCGAAGCAATGGGTGCTGGTGCACGAACCCGCCTCGGCTCGCGAGATCGAGCCGCTGATGGGCTATACCGCGACGATCGACACGCAGGTGCAAGTGCGGCTCAGCTTCGAGACGCTCGACGAGGCTGAGACCTACGCGCGGAGCAACGGCATTCCCTACAGTGTGCAGCCCGAGCATACGCCGACGCCGAAGCGGGCGAGCTATCCCGACAATTTCCGGTTCGACCGCAAGACGCCGTGGACGCACTGAGCGCGTGTCCGTTGCCTCCGAACTCACCCGCCTGAACCGTGACCTCGCCTCGCTGGCGGAAGAAATCGCGGTGAATACTGGCCCCAAGGCGAAAGCGCCGCTCTCGACGGGAGACCGGCGGAAGGCCAAGGCGGAGATGCAGGGGCTGATCCAGAAGCTGGATGAGCTGGCCGGGAAGCTGAGCTAGGCTATTCGGCTGCGACGCGCCTTGAGGCGTCTCCGAAGCCGGCGAGCAATCCCAGAACTGATATGTCTTCGTCGATCTCGGGCCAGTGAATACCCTCGCCGCGCCCGATGAGGCGCCAATTGCCGCGCTGCAGGGTTGTCGCATCGCGGAGGCGAGGAAACCACTCGATCGGCACAGCAAGCTCTCGCCCATCTTCGAGGGCGACACGGAACAGGTCCGCGTCAAAGGTGACGCCGGCTGCCAAAGGCTCAGTGTTCAGTGTCAAAATACTCATGCCATGCTTTCAGAAAGACGTCGCGGTGCGCCTCGACGAGACGACGAACCGCCGTCAACTCGTGGGCTCGGAACCGCTTGTATGATGCCAGTTCACCGGCTCCAGCCAATACTTCGCGAGCCTGTCGCCCCATTCCACGTGAATGTGCGGCGGCTCATTGGTCTCGCGGCTGTAGAAGTAGAACCGGTATTGATGGAGCAACAGCACGGTCGGCATAGGACTCTTCCTCCTCTCGACCGTGCCAGGTCAACCTAAACCTCGCTGAACTTCGTCCACTTCCCGTCGGCCCTGCTCGAGGCGATGGAGGCGGTGATGAACTCCACTCCCTCGACGCCGTCGGCGAGCGACGGCAGCAGCGGCGCGTAGGCTTTGCCGGTGCCGCGGATCACGTCGGCGAACTGGCTGTAGAGGGTGCCGAACGCCTCGAGATAGCCTTCGGGATGGCCGCCGGGGATGCGGACGTTCATTGCGGCGGCAGGCGGGGTTGAGATCGCGCCGCCGCGGGTCAGCAGCGTCTTGGGCTTGCCCAGTTCGGTGAACCACAGCTGGTTCGGATTTTCCTGCGCCCACTCGAGACCGGCTTTTTCGCCGTAGACGCGCAGCTTGAGCGTGTTCTCATTGCCCGGGGCGACTTGGCTGGCCCAGAGCATGCCGCGGGCGCCACCGACGAAGCGCAGCAGGATGTGGACGTTGTCGTCGACCTTGCGGCCCTTGACGAAGGACTGCAGATCCGCGCTGACGGAGTCCGTCTTCAGCCCGGTGACAAAACGCGCAAGATTGTAGGCATGGGTGCCGATGTCGCCGATGGCCCCGCCGGCGCCGGACTTCTTGGGATCGGTGCGCCAGGCGGCCTGCTTGTTGCTGGGGTCGGCGGGCGTCGACAGCCAATCCTGCGCGTACTCGACCTGAACCACGCGAATTTTGCCGAGCGCCCTGGATTTCACCAGTTCGCGCGCCTGACGGACGAGCGGATAGCCGGTGTAGTTGTGCGTCAGCAGGAATTTCGCACCGTTTTTGGGCTTGATGGCCAACAGCTTGCGCGCATCGTCCAGCGTTGCCGTCAGCGGCTTGTCGCAGATCACGTGGATGCCGGCCTCGAGGAAGGCTTTGGCCGGGCCGTAATGGACGTTGTTGGGCGTCACGATCGAGACAGCCTCGATGCCGTCGGGCCGAACCGCCTCCTGCTTCGCCATCTCCTCGTACGAGGTGTAGATGCGGTCGGGCGCGAGACCGATGTTCCGGCCCGACTCTTTCGCGACCTCGGGCCGCGAGGACAGCGCGCCCGCGACCAGTTCGTAGTCGCCATCGAGCCGCGCTGCGATGCGATGCACGTTGCCGATGAAAGCCCCGGTGCCGCCGCCCACCATGCCCAAACGAATGCGCCGAGCGCCGTTCTCTGCCATCTCTTCCCCCTTTACGAAATGCCGAGGATCTTGCGGTTGGCCGCAAGATCGGTGCCCGACGACGCGAAATCGTCGAAGGCGCGCTCGGTGACGCGAATGATGTGCGACTGGATGAAGGGCGCGCCCTCGGCCGCGCCGTCTTCCGGATGCTTGATGGCGCATTCCCATTCGAGCACGGCCCAGCCCTCGTAGTCGTACTGTGCGAGCTTTGAGAAGATCGAGGCGAAATCGACCTGGCCGTCGCCCAGCGAGCGGAAGCGCCCTGCCCGGTTCACCCAGCTCTGGTAGCCGCCGTAGACGCCCTGCCGGCCGGTCGGATTGAACTCGGCGTCCTTGACGTGGAACATCTTGATCCGCTCGTGGTAGATGTCGATGTAGTCCAGATAATCGAGGCACTGCAGCACGAAGTGGCTCGGATCGTAGAGCAGATTGGCGCGCGGATGGTTGTTCACGCGCTCGAGGAACATCTCGTAGGTCACCCCGTCGTGGAGGTCCTCCGACGGGTGGATCTCGTAGCAGAGATCGATGCCGTTGCGGTCGAACTCATCGAGGATCGGCGTCCAGCGGCGGGCGAGTTCGTCGAAGGCTTCCTCGACGAGGCCGGCGGGACGCTGCGGGAACGGGTAGAGGAACGGCCAGACGAGCGCGCCCGAGAAGGTCGCATGCGCGTTGAGGCCGAGATTCTTGCTCGCCGCGGCGCAGGCCTTCACGTGCTTGACCGCCCATTCCTGCCGCGCCTTGGGATTGCCGTGCACGGCCGGGATCGCAAAACCGTCCGACAGCGTGTCGTAGACGGGGTGTACGGCAACGAGTTGGCCGATGATGTGCGACGCCAGTTCGGTGATGACGATGCCGTGCTGCTCGACGGTGCCGCGCACCTCGTCGGCATAGGTCTTACTGGTCGCGGCTTTCTCGACGTCGATGAAATGCGAGGCCCAGGTCGGGATCTGGATGCCCTTGTAGCCGAGGTCGGCGGCCCATTTGGCCATGTGGTCGAGGGTCTCGAACGGCGCCTTGTCGCCAGCGAACTGGGCAAGAAATATTGCCGGGCCTTTGAGTGTGC
>JBKJTB010000291.1:0-23202 GCA_046594305.1 Devosia sp.
CTGGACTTCCTCGTCGAGGGCTTCGCGGGTGGGAAAATCCTTGTGCGAGCGGACTTCCGTGGGGATGCCGGCGAGCCAGGCATATTGCAGGCCGGTGGCATCGGCGCGGTTTGAGAAGACGCCGACGATTTCGGCCGGATAGGCCGGGTCCCGGGCCGCCTCGACCAGCGCGGTCATGTTCGAGCCGCGGCCAGAGATCAGGATCGCGACGCGCTTTTTGGCGGTCACAGCGCCAGCTTGCCTTCGAAGGTGACCGGTTCGGCGCCGGCTTCGGTGATGCGGCCGATGATGGCGGGTTTTTCGCCCTGCTCGTAGAGGTGGGTGACGAGTTGCTCGGCTTCGCGGGCGTCGAGGACGCAGATCATGCCGACGCCGCAGTTGAAGGTGCGCAGCATCTCGCGCTCGCTCATGCCGCCGACGCGGGCCAGCCAGCCAAAGACTTTCGGGACCTGCACGGCGTTGAGGTCGATGTGGGCCGACACGTTCTCCGGAAGAACCCGCGGAATATTGTCGATGAAGCCGCCGCCGGTGATGTGGGCGAGGGCTTTTAGGCCGATGCCGGCTTTGAGCGCCGACAGGATCGGCTTCACATAGATGCGGGTGGGGGTGAGGAGGGCGCCTGAGAGGGTGCGGCCCTCGTCGAAGGGGGCAGGGAGGTACCAGTCGACGCCGGAGATTTCGACGATTTTCCGGACTAGCGAATAGCCGTTGGAGTGCACGCCCGATGAAGCGATGGCGACGATGGCGTCGCCGGCCTTGACGTCGGGGCGGGGGAGCAGCGTGCCGCGCTCGGCGGCGCCGACGGCAAAGCCGGCGAGGTCGTAGTCGTTGCCGTGATACATGCCCGGCATTTCGGCGGTTTCGCCGCCGATCAGCGCGCAGCCGGCGATGCGGCAGCCCTCGGCGATGCCTTCGACGATGGCGGTGCCGACCGCGACGTCGAGCTTGCCGGTGGCGAAATAGTCGAGGAAGAACAGCGGCTCGGCGCCTTGGACGACGATGTCGTTGACGCACATGGCGACGAGATCGATGCCGATTGTGTTGTGGCTGCCGGTGTCGATGGCGATCTTGAGTTTTGTGCCGACGCCGTCATTGGCAGCGACCAGGACCGGATCGATGAAGCCGGCGGCCTTGAGGTCGAACAGGCCGCCGAAACCGCCGATTTCGGCATCGGCGCCGGCGCGGCGGGTCGAGCGCACGGCAGGCTTGATCGCGTCCACAAGGGCGTTTCCGGCGTCGATGTCGACGCCCGCGTGCTTGTAGCTGAGCCCGTTTGATGGCAGGGTCGGTGCGTCGGACATGGGGCGCTATGCCGGCTCGGAGGAGGGGTCGAAACTGACGCGCTGATAGCCGCTTGACCGTGGCGACGCAAGGGTACGACAGGGCATGACACTCAGAACTCAGGTGCTCATCTGGGTCGGCTTCACCGTGGTTGTGATCCTGGCCCTGTGGCTGTTCCGGCCGATCCTGCTCCCGTTCGTGGTCGGCATCGCGCTGGCTTACATCCTCAACCCGCTGGTCAATACCGTGCAGCGGCTGCGCATCGGACGCGGCTGGTCGACGACGATCGTGCTGCTGTCGGTGGTGGCGGCGGTGGTGGGCATCTTCTTCGTCGTGACGCCGCTGATCGCTTCGCAGATTTATGGGCTGGCGCAGAACCTGCCCAAATACATCGCCACGCTCAACGACCTGGTGCAGCAAGCCCTTCCGGCGCTGATCGAATGGCTCGGGCCGGACCGCACGGCGCAGCTCGAAGCGAGCATCGTGCAGTTCGTGAGCAATGGCAGCGAACTGATCTACAGCCTCACCGCACAACTGGCGCAAAGCGGCCTGACGGTGCTCAACACCCTGGCCTTCATCATCCTGACGCCGGTCGTGGCTTTTTACCTGCTGCTCGACTGGGAAGGCATGGTGAAGGGCATCGACGATCTGTTGCCGCGCGAGCACCGGCGCGAAATCCGCACCGTGCTCGACCAGATCGACCGCTCGATGGCCGGCGTGTTTCGCGGGCAGGGCTCGGTGATCCTTGTGCTGACGGTCTATTACGCCACGGCGCTGACGCTGACGGGGCTCAATTTCGGTCTCGTCATCGGGCTCATGACGGGCCTGTTCAGCTTCATCCCGTTTTTCGGGTTCCTGACGGGCTTCGTGCTCTCGATGGGCATCGCGCTGGTGCAGTTCGCGCCCGCGGGGGACTGGTGGTTCGTGGTGATCGTGTTCCTCGTTTACATGATCGGCCAGTTCCTCGAGGGCAACGTGCTCTATCCACGGCTGGTCGGCCAGTCGATCAACATCAACCCGGTCTGGCTGATGTTCGCGTTGTTCGCCTTTGGCCTGTTGTTCGGATTTGTCGGCCTGATCCTCGCGGTGCCGCTGGCGGCGATCACGGCGACGCTGACGCGCTATGCGGTGCGGCGTTACAAGGAAAGCGCGCTGTACCATGGCGAGCGGCCGCTGAAGCCGGCAGCGGGCGAGCCGGAGCTGGAGCTGGCGACGCCGGTGGCGGGCATGGCGGCGGTGCCGGCGCTGGCACTCGAGGCTGACGCAACTCCGCGGCGCCGCAAGAGATTGACGCCCACCAAATGAGCCCGACCGGTAGCGGCGCCAAGCAGTTGCCCTTCGACTACGGGCACGAACCCTCGCATCTCGAAGACGACTTCATCGCCGGCGACGGTAACCGGCTGGCGCTGGCGCATATCCGGGCCTTTCCCAACTGGGCGGGGCCGCTGACGCTGATCGAGGGGCCGGCGAAATCGGGCAAGTCGCATCTGGTGCGGATCTGGGCGCAGCGGGTGGGGGCGCGGCTGGTTCTGCCGGACGAACTCGAGGACTTGTCGCGCACGGGGGGCACGGCGCCGCTGGTGGTCGAGGATCTGGAGCGGAGCGGATACGACGAGAATGCGTTGTTCCATCTGCTCAACCAATCGATGCGGGATGGCCGACCGGTGCTGATGACGACGCGCGAAGCAATTGCCAACTGGCCGTTCGAGACCGATGATCTCAAGTCGCGGGCGCGACTCGCGGCGCGGTTCACTGTCGCTTTGAGCGATGACATCCAATTGTCGCAGATGTTCGTAAAATTGTTCGGCGACCGGCAGGTGGCGGTCGATCCGAAAATCATCAGCTATCTTGTCGCCCGGATGGAGCGATCGCCTGAAGAGGCGGTGGCGCTGGCGGAGCTGGTCGATCGCATGGCGATGAGCCGCGGCACGGCGATCACCCGCTCGGTGGCCGCGGCGGCGCTGGCCGAGCGCGGCGTGGACGAGGACGAACTGGATCTGGAAGGCGGCGACGACGATGAATGAGATGACCGAGATCACGGCCGATGAAGGCGTGTCGCCCGATATCGAGGCGCTGCGCCAGAGCCCGGCGCGCTTCGTCAACCGCGAGGTGAGCTGGCTGCAGTTCAACATGCGCGTGCTGGAGGAGGCGGGGAACGTCAACCACCCGCTGCTCGAGCGCATGCGGTTCGTCTCGATCTCCGCCAACAATCTCGATGAATTCTTCATGGTGCGCGTGGCGGGCCTCAAGGCGCAGCTGCGGGCCGGCATCACCAAGCAGAGCGCCGATGGACTGACCCCGACCGAGCAGCTCGACGAGATCGCGACACTGGCCCAGCATCTGCAGCTCGAGCAGCAGGATCACTGGCAGACGCTGCGCGAGGAACTGCTGGCCAAGGACGTAGTGATCCACGAGGCGAACGATCTGTCGCCGGACCAGGTGAAGTATCTGCAGCGGCTGTTCCGCGAGGAAATCTTCCCGGTGCTGACGCCGATCGCGGTCGATCCAGCGCATCCGTTTCCGTTCATCCCCAATCTCGGTTTCACGCTCGCATTCGAGCTGACCCGGCCGGGCTCGGCGACGACGCTGACGGCGCTGGTGCGCGTGCCGTCCAACCTCGACCGGTTCATCACGCTGCCGTCGGGGCTGGCGTCAGACGGGCGGATCGAGGTGGTGACCATCGATACGCTGATCAACCTGTTCCTGCACAAGATGTTTCCGGGCTACGAGGTCGCCGGTTCGGGCGCCTTCCGCATCATCCGCGACAGCGAAATCGAAATCGACGACGAGGCAGCGGACCTCGTGGTCGAGTTCGAGTCGGCGCTGCGGCAGCGCCGGCGCGGCATGGTGATCCGGCTCGAGATCGAAAAGAAGATGCCGCGGGCGCTGCGGCGGCAAATCTCGGACCGGCTGGGCGCGACGCCGGCGGACACGTTCGAGGTCGAGGGTTTCCTCGGGCTCGCCGATGCCAGCAAGATCTGCGAAATCGACCGGCCGGATTTGAAGTTCCCGCCATACATCCCGCGCTATCCCGAGCGGGTGCGCGATTTCAACGGCGATCTGTTCGCGGCCATCAAGGCCAAGGATTTGCTGGTTCACCACCCGTTCGAGAGTTTTGACGTGGTGGCACAGTTCCTGATGCAGGCGGCGCGTGACCCCGACGTGGTGGCCATCAAGCAGACGCTCTATCGCACCTCGCGCGACAGCCCGATCGTCAAGGCGCTGGTGATCGCGGCGGAGGCAGGGAAGTCGGTGACGGCGCTGGTGGAGCTCAAGGCGCGCTTCGACGAGGAGGCCAATATCCGCTGGGCGCGCGACCTCGAACGAGCCGGCGCGCAGGTGGTGTTCGGCTTCATCGAACTCAAGACGCACGCCAAGATGAGCCAGGTAGTGCGGCGCGAGAATGGCAAGCTGGTGAGCTACTGCCACCTCGGCACCGGCAATTACCACCCGATCACGGCCAAGATTTACACCGATCTCAGCTACTTTACGACGGACCCCTCGATCACGCGCGACGTGGCGCGGGTGTTCAATTTCATCACCGGGTACGCGCGGCCGACGGAACTGGAGGCGATCGCCGTCTCGCCGGTCAATCTGCGCTCGACGCTGCTGGAACATATCGGCCGCGAAGTGGGCCACGCGGAGCGCGGGCAGCCCGCCAATATCTGGCTCAAGATGAATGCGCTGGTCGATCCCGAGATCATCGACGCGCTTTATGACGCCAGCCAGAAGGGCGTGACGATCGAGCTGATCGTGCGTGGCATCTGCTGTTTGAGGCCTGGAATTCCGGGCTTTTCGGACAATATTCGGGTGAAGTCGGTGGTTGGCCGCTTCCTCGAGCATTCGCGCATTTTCTGCTTCGGACAGGGTGAGCCGCTGCCCTCGCGCCGGGCCAAGGTCTACATCTCGTCGGCCGACATCATGCAGCGCAACCTCGACTGGCGCGTCGAGGTGATGGTTCCCATCCTCAACAAGACGGTGCATAAGCAGATCCTCGACCGCATGCTCGTGGCCTATCTCAAGGACAACACGCAGAGCTGGGAAGTGCTGCCGGACGGCAGTTCACACCGTCGGCCGCTCGAAGAGGGCGAAGAGCCCTACAGCGCCCACAACTACTTCATGACCAATGCGAGCCTTTCAGGCCGCGGCAGCGCGCTAAACCGCGACAACGAAGAGAGTGACGATTGAATCAGTTCTGGGGTCTGGATGCGGACCCGACGGCGCAGGGGCGCATCAAGGGCGCCCGGCCTGTCGCCGTGCTCGATATCGGCTCGAACTCGGTGCGCCTCGTCGTCTACGAGCGCCTCGCCCGTTCGCTGACGCCGCTCTACAACGAGAAATCGTCCTGCTCGCTGGGCCGGGGTCTCGCCCAGAGCGGGCGGCTTCCCTACGAGAACATCGACCGGGCGCTGACGGCGATCCAGCGCTTTGCGCTGGTGGCGCGGCTGATGCGTGCCGGCGAAGTGTATGTGCTCGCGACCTCAGCGGTGCGAGACGCCAGCAATTCCAAGGCATTCGTCGACGCCGTTGAAGAGACGATGAAGGCCAAGGTCGAGGTGCTGAGCGGCGAGGCCGAGGCGCATTATGCGGCCCTTGGGGTCGTGGCGGGCATCCCGGATTTCACCGGCATCGTCGGCGATCTGGGCGGTGGCAGCCTCGAGATGTCGTCGATCACGGGCGGTCTCGATGCGGTCGGCGAGACGCATGAGCTGGGCGTCATCCGGATGCAGGATGACGCGGGGCGGTCGGTCGCCAAGGCCCGAGAGATCGCAAGGGAGCGCCTCGCGAGTTCGGCGCTGCTCAGGGATAAGCCGGGCGGGCAGTTCTGCGCCATTGGCGGCACCTGGCGGTCCCTCGCCAAGATGCACCAGATTCTGAGGAACTATCCGCTGCACATGGTGCAGCACTATGTGACCAAGGCCAGCGATCTGGCGAAGCTCTGCGATGAGATCGTCGATGCGGTGGTGGCGGGGAAACCCTATCCGGGCTCGGAGCACACCAGTTCGTCGCGGCGCGATCTGGTGCCGTTCGGCGCCGCGGTGCTTGGCGAGGTGCTGCGCGCCGGCAAGTTCGACAGCGTGCTGTTTTCGGCGCAGGGCGTGCGGGAGGGCTATCTGCTCGAACGTCTGGCACCGGAGGAGCGGGCCATCGATCCGCTGCTGCAGGGGGCCGAGGAGATTTCGATCCTCCGCTCACGCTCGCCGGCGCATGCCAGCGATCTGATCGACTTCACCGGCGATTTCCTGACGGCGATCCAGGTCAAGGAAACGGCGGCGGAGGAGCGGTTGCGGCGGGTCGCCTGTTACCTGTCGGACATCGGCTGGCGCGGGCACCCGGACTACCGCGGCGAGCAGAGCGTCGATCTGGTCGCCTACGGCTCGCTGGCGGGCGTCGATCATCCGGGCCGGGCCTTCCTCGCGGAGGCATTGGCGGTGCGCTATATGGGGCTCAAGCACAAATCGATGAGCCAGTCGCTGATGGAACTGGCGGGGCCGGCGGCCAACATGAAGGCGCGGCTGCTGGGCGCGATTTTCCGCGTCGCGTACCCGATGTCGGCGGCCATGCCGGGGGTATTGCAACGCACGCATTTCTCGCTCGATGGTGCGCGGCTACGGCTGCACCTGCCGGAGGATCTGGCGTTCCTCGCGGGCGAGCATCTGGCGGGACGGCTCGATCAACTGGCGGGCGTTGCCGGGATCAAGAGCTCGGAGATCGTGACGAAGTAGGGCCGTGGGCCGCGATCATGCGGTCGATGGCGGCTTCGAGCGGATCGAGGTCGTGCTCATACGTTGCCCAAAGCGTGCCGGCGTTGATGTCGTGATAGGCGTGACTGAGGATGTTTCGCATGTTTTTGGCATTGATCCAGTCGACTTCCGCGCCGAACTCTTCCTGCCACGACCCGGGAATATTACCGGCCGCCTCACTTATGATCATCAGAAGATATTTGAAACCGGCGAACTCGAGAGGCCGAGCTCGAAGACTCTCAAGGGTGTGGTGAGCGAGCCCGAGCCGAAGCTCGACGATCGAATCCTTGATGTGATGGGCACGCTCTACTGGCGTGATTGCTGCCATCAAAAGACCTCGACGAGGTCGTCTCGAATGTTCGAAACGAAACGCTCGGGAGTATATTGGTCGAGGATGACAAGGCTGCTCTCAAGACCAACTGAATCTTCAATCGTGCCATACACGCCTGCAAGATTCAGGGCGCTGAACGTGCGGCCTGGCTGAACACCGACGATCAAATCCACATCGCTGTCTGGACGGTTGTCGCCTCTGGCACGTGAGCCGAAGAGAGAAAGATGCACGACGCCCTTGCGCTCAAACTCAGGCTTGAGCGCGCGGAGTTCGGCCAGGAGTTGTTCGCGGCTTAGGTCACGCATGGCCGGAAAATAGGCGTTTCGGCCGCTCCCCGCCAGTCCTAGCGCTCGATCGGGATTTCGATGATGCCTTTGCGGGTGGCGGCGAGGCCGATTTTGCCGTGCTTCAAAGCCAGGGCCTTCTCGCCGAAGAGTTTTCGGCGCCAGCCCTGAAGGGCGGGGACGTCGGCGTCGTCGTCGAGGACGAGGGCGTCGATGTCGTCGGAGGTGGCGAGGATGCGGGAGGCGACGCCGTGCTCTTCGCTCACTGATTTGAGCAGCACCCGGATGAGGTCACCGACGGCGCCCTTGGGCGAGGGGCCGCGATAGCGCTCGGCGGCGGGCGGCAGATCGTTCTTGCCCAGCGCCTCGACGTCCTTGATGAGGGCGATGAGTTCCTGGGCGGCGGAGGAGCGGCCGTAGCCGCGCTGCACGGCGCGGAGTTTGTCGAAGGCTTCGGGGGCGACCGGACGCTGCATGGCCAGTTCGATCAGGGCGTCGTCCTTGAGGATGCGGCTGCGGGGCTGATCGGTGTCCTGAGCGCGGCGCTCGCGCCAGGCGGCGATGACTTTGAGCGCGGCGAGATCGCGGGGCCGCGAGAGCTTCGATTTGAAGCGCTCCCAGGCGTTCTCGGGATTGACCACATAGGTATCGATGGAGCGCAGGACCTGCAGTTCGTCCTCGACCCAGTCCCAGCGGTTGGTGTCGGTGACCTGCTGCCGCAGCTTCACATAGATGTCGCGCAGATGGGTGACGTCGCCGAGGGCATAGAGGCGCTGCTTTTCGGTCAGCGGGCGGTGCGACCAGTCGGTGAAGCGCGAGGATTTGTCGAGGTCGACGCCGGTGACGGCACGGACGAGATTGTCGTAGCTGACGCTGTCGCCGAAGCCGCAGACGGAGGCCGCGATCTGGGTGTCGAAGATGTTCTGCGGGACGACGCCCGAGAGTTTTACGAAGATTTCGATGTCCTGGCGCGCCGCATGGAAGACCTTCACGATCTTCTTGTTGGCGAGCAGTTCGAAGAAGGGCTGGAGGCTCAGGCCATCGGCGAGGGGATCGACAAGGATCGCTTCATCGGGCGTGGCGGCCTGCAACAGGCACAGTTTCGGCCAGTACGTGGTTTCGCGGAGGAATTCTGTATCGACGGTGACAAAGTCGAATTGGGTGGCACGCGCGCAGAATCCTGCCAACGCTTCGGTCGAGGTAATCAGCTCCATTGGTCCAGTCTTTTTATGCTTGGCGCCCCGGGACACCAGGGCTTGAAGTGCCGCTCTTATCAGGGGTTTACCTGCCGCTCCAGCGAACAATGACATAGGGTTAGCAGGCGGGAGCCCCAAAATCTTGACAATCCGGGCCTCGCGTGCGCTTGTCCGGCGCCATTTTGGCCCGACTCCAAACCTCAAAAGAGACCCGAAAATGCACCGTTATCGCTCCCACACATGCGCCGCTCTGACTACGGCGGACGTGGGCAATAATGTGCGGCTTTCGGGCTGGGTGCACCGCGTCCGCGACCATGGCGGCCTGTTGTTCATCGACCTGCGCGACCATTACGGCATGACGCAGCTGGTGATCGATCCCGATTCCAGCGCGTTCAAGCTGGCCGAGACGGTGCGCTCCGAGTGGGTGATCCGCGTCGATGGCGAGGTGAAGGCCCGCACGCCCGAGACGATCAACGCCAAGCAGGCAACGGGCGGGATCGAAGTGTTCATCCGCGAACTCGAGGTGCTGGGCGAGGCCAAGGAGCTGCCGCTGCCGGTGTTCGGCGAGCCGGACTATCCGGAGGAAATCCGGCTCAAGTACCGCTTCATCGATTTGCGCCGCGAAACGCTGCACGCCAACATCGTCAAGCGCACCAAGGTGATCTCGTCGATGCGCCGGCGGATGGACGAGATCGGTTTTGCCGAATACTCGACGCCAATCCTGACGGCGTCGTCGCCGGAGGGGGCGCGCGACTTTCTCGTGCCGAGCCGGATCCATCCGGGAACGTTCTTCGCGCTGCCGCAGGCGCCGCAGCAGTACAAGCAATTGCTGATGGTGGCGGGCTTTGACCGCTACTTCCAGATCGCGCCGTGTTTCCGCGATGAAGACCCGCGTCTCGACCGGCTGCCGGGCGAGTTCTACCAGCTCGATCTCGAGATGAGTTTTGTTACGCAGGAAGACGTCTGGAACACCATTGCACCTGTTATCACCGGGGTGTTCGAGGAGTTCGCCGACGGCAAGCCGGTGACCAAGGAGTGGCCGCGGATTCCGTACGAGACGGCGATCCGCAAGTACGGCTCGGACAAGCCGGATCTGCGCAATCCGATCGAGATGCAGGCGGTGACCAGCCACTTTGCGGGGTCGGGCTTCAAGGTGTTCGCGGGGCAGATCGCCACCGACGACAAGACCGAGGTCTGGGCCATTCCGGCCAAGACCGGCGGCAGCCGTGCCTTCTGCGATCGCATGAATGGCTGGGCGCAGTCGGAGGGGCAGCCGGGCCTCGCCTACATCTTCTGGCGCAAGGAAGGCGAGACGCTTGAAGGCGCCGGGCCAGTGGCCAAGAATATCGGGCCGGAGCGCACGGAGGCCATTCGCCAGCAGCTTGGGCTGGGCGAGGGCGATGCCGTGTTCTTCGTGCTTGGCCGTCCGGAGAAGATGTACCGGTTCGCCGGGGCAGCGCGCACGAAGGTGGGCACCGAGCTCAACCTCGTCGACAAGGACCGGTTCGAGCTCTGCTGGATCGTCGACTTCCCGTTCTACGAGTGGAGCGAAGAGGAAAAGCGCGTCGACTTCGCGCACAACCCCTTCTCGATGCCGCAGGGCGGGCGCCAGGCGCTCGAGACGCAGGATCCGCTGACCATCAAGGCGTACCAGTACGACGCCGTCTGCAACGGCTTCGAGATCGCCTCCGGGTCGATCCGTAACCAGGAGCCGGAGACGATGGTGAAAGCCTTCGAGCTGACCGGCAAGTCGCGCGCGGAAGTCGAGGAGCAGTTCGGCGGGCTGTACCGGGCGTTCCAGTATGGCGCACCGCCGCATGGCGGCGCGGCGTTCGGGATCGATCGCGTGGTGATGCTGATCTGTGGTGCGGAGAACCTCCGCGAGATCACGCTGTTCCCGATGAACCAGCAGGCGCAGGATCTGCTGATGGGGGCGCCGAGCCCGGCATCCGCCAAGGCGCTGCGCGAGCTGCACCTGCGGCTCAACGTCCAGGACAAGTGACCCATTCTGGCGCGCCGGCAGCGGCGCGTCGGAGCACTGCTAGGACATGGTTAACATCGATTAACGATGCCTTAATGCGCTGCGGCTAGCCTTCCTCAATACTTGGGGGAGTCGCGTCCGGCGTGGCGTCGAGATATTCGCACATACTGACGCTGATTGCGGCCATCCTGGCGTTTGTGCCGGTGATGGGCGTCGACTGGCTGCTCGACAATTACGTGCGGGTGCGCGAGCGCGTGCAGTTGCAGTCCTCGCTTGAAGCCATCAGCGATCGGATTGAGACAGGCGCCTATGACGCCATTGCGTCGCTGCGCACCGTTCTCGCCGACAGCCCGTCTTTGTGCACGCCGACCTTCGTCTCCAATGTCCACAAGGAGATGCAGCGGAGCCTCTATCTCAAGCAGGTGGTGGTCGAGAACGCGGACGGTGTGCAGTACTGCGACGCCTTCGGCACGCAGGTGGCCTATTCGCCGCTTTCTCAAAGCCTCGCCATTCCGGGGCACACCGAGACGATGGCGGTGGGGACGCTCGCAGGGTTGCCCACGCCGGTGCTGAAGATCACGCAGGCCTTTGGGACGACGCGGCTGGTGTCGGCGTTCGTGCCGATCGTGTCGACCAACAGCGCGGGCCTGCTCAGCCGCTTCAAGCCAGCGGCGATGGTGCGCATCACACTGACCAACGGCACCGTGGTGCTGGTGGGCGGCGATACCTCCGCCTTCGATCGCGGCGAGACGGAGTTCTTGTCGTCATCGGTGTTTGCGGGCGAACTGCCTATCCGGATCGAGGCGGCCGTGCCGTTTGCGATCGTGCGGGCCGACTACACCGATCTCGATGTGAGTTTTACGATCATCGCCTGCATCATGAGCGGGGCGTTCCTGATCCTCGCGCTGCAATATGTGCGGCGCAGCAAGCTGCCGGCGTTCGATCTCGAACGGGCGATCGCGGCGGGCGAGCTCAAGCCGTATTACCAGCCGGTGATCAACCTCAGGACCGGTAAGCTCGCCGGCTGCGAGGTGCTCTGCCGGTGGGAGAAGCGCAACGGCGAAGTGGTGATGCCGGGGCAGTTCATCGAATATGCCGAGATTACCGGGCTCGCGATTCCGATGACGCTGAGCCTGATGCAGCAGGTGCGCAACGATCTGGGCGATCTCTGCCTCGAAATGCCCGACATGAAGGTGTCGATCAACCTGTTCGAGGGGCAGTTCCGAGACACCACCATCCTCGAGGATGTACAGGCGATCTTTGGCGGCTCGAGTATCGCGTTCCGGCAGCTGGTGTTCGAGATCACCGAGCGGGCGCCAATCGGCAATTCCGCGGCGGCGCATGCAGTGATTGCCGGCTTCCATGCGATGGGCGTGCGGCTGGCGATGGACGATGTAGGGACGGGGCACTCGAACCTTGCCTACATGCAGACGCTTGGCGTCGACGTGATCAAGATCGACCGGGTGTTCGTCGACATGATCAAGTCGGACACGCAGGCGGTGCCGGTGCTCGACGGGCTGATCGCCATGTGCCGGGATCTGGGGACGGAAATCGTCGCCGAGGGGGTCGAGACCGAGGCGCAGGCGCTGTACCTGCGTTCGCGCGGTGTGGTGATGGCGCAGGGCTTCCTGTTCGCGCCGGCGATCAAGGTGAACGCCTTCAAGGAGCTGGCGCGGGCGCTCAATGGCGGTCCCAAGGCCATCCCGCTGGCGGCACAGCCGGTTGAGAGCGCGGTGACGGCGAACGCCGCCGCCTGACGGGCGGAAAACGGCGCTACGACCTTTTCCTCGATCTCCCGTGCTTCCCAAGCCCACGATTTGGTGGCACCACAGCCCTAGTTTGTGAGGGTGACCATGACTTCCGATGCCGACGAGCAGCTGCGGGCGCGCCGCGAGGCGGCGCTGCATTTCCACGAGTTCCCCAGGCCCGGCAAGCTCGAAATCCAGCCGACCAAGCCGCTCGGCAACCAGCGGGACCTGGCGCTGGCCTATTCTCCGGGTGTCGCGGCGCCGTGCGAAGTCATCGCCGAGGACCCCGAGGCGGTGTTCAAATACACGGCGCGCGGCAACCTCGTGGGCGTTATTTCGAACGGTACGGCGGTGCTGGGGCTGGGCGCGATCGGCGCGCTGGCGAGCAAGCCGGTGATGGAGGGCAAGGCGGTCCTGTTCAAGAAGTTCGCCGGCATCGATGTGTTCGACATCGAGATCGAGGAGCGCGACCCCAAGAAGTTCATCGAGGTGGTGGCGCCGCTCTGGCCGACTTTCGGCGGCATTAACCTCGAGGACATCAAGGCGCCCCAGTGCTTCGAGATCGAGGAAGCGCTGCGCGAGCGGATGCCGATCCCGGTGTTCCATGACGACCAGCATGGCACCGCGATCATCGTCGGTGCGGCGGTGCTCAACGGGCTCGAGCTCAGCGGCAAGAAAATCGATGCGGTGAAGATATGCTGCAGCGGGGCAGGGGCGGCGGCGATTGCCTGCCTCAACATCCTCCTCGCGCTGGGTGCAAAACTCGAGAACATCTGGGTGGCCGACAAGGATGGGCTACTCACTTACCGGCGCAACGACGTCAACGACAAATGGCGGGGCAAGTTCTGCCGGCACGACAGCGAAGCGACGACGCTGGCCGAAGTGTTCGAGGGTGCCGACATCTTCCTCGGGCTGTCGGCGGCGGGCGCGTTGAAGCCCGAGATGCTGCAGCGCATGGCGCCCAATCCGCTGGTGCTGGCGCTCGCCAATCCGAACCCCGAGATCATGCCGGAAGAGGCCAAGGCCGTTCGGCCGGACGCCATGGTGTGCACCGGGCGCTCGCACTATCCCAACCAGGTGAACAACGTTCTATGTTTCCCCTTCATCTTCCGCGGCGCGCTCGATGTGGGCGCGACGCAGATCAATGAGGAGATGAAGCTGGCGGCGGCGCAGGCGATTGCCAAGCTCGCGCATGATCCGGGGCTCGAGGTGTCGCCGACCGGGCAACCGGCCGTGTATGGGCCGGAACACATCATCCCCAATCCGTTCGACCAGCGGCTGATCCTGCGCATTGCGCCGGCGGTGGCAAAGGCCGCGATGGATACCGGGGTCGCGAAGCGTCCGATCAAAGACTGGACTGCGTATCTCGACGGCCTCAACCGCTTCGTGTTCCGCTCCGGCCTCGTGATGAAGCCGATCATCGACCGGGCGCAGGGCCGCGACAAGCGGGTGATCTTTACCGATGGTGAAGAGGAGCGGGTGCTGCGTGCGGCGCAGGTGCTGATCGAGGAGCGCATTGCAAAGCCCATCCTGATCGGGCGCCCGCAGGTGATCGAGACGCGCATCAAGCGCTTCGGACTGACGCTCAAGATCGGGCGCGATATCGAGATCGTGAACCCCGAGGACGATCCGCGCTACCGCGATTATGTAACGTTGTTCCATTCGCTGGTCGGGCGCTCGGGCGTGACACCCGAAACGGCGCGAACGATCGTGCGCACCAATACGACGACGATTGCGGCACTGGCGGTCAAACGCGGCGATGCCGACGCGATGATCTGCGGTCTCCAGGGGCGCTACATCAAGCACGTGCGCGACATCCGCTCGATCCTGGGGATGCAGGACGGGGTCAAAGACGTCTCGGCGCTCAGCATGCTGATCATGCCGCGCGGCGCGTTTTTCCTGACCGACACCTACGTCAATATCGATCCGACGGCGGACGAGATCGTGGCGATTGCTCTCCAGGCGCGCAGCCACCTCAAGCGCTTCAACATCGAGGCGCGGGTGGCGCTGCTCAGCTACTCGAACTTCGGGTCGCGCGACGGCGACACCGCGTTCAAGATGCGCGACGTGTATCGCAAGCTCAAGGCAGTCGCACCGGACCTGATCGTCGAGGGCGAGATGCAGGGCGACCTGGCGCTCAACGCCGAATTGCGGGAACGCTATGTCCCCGACTCGATCCTCAAGGGCGAAGCCAATCTGCTGATCTTCCCCAATCTCGAATCGGCCAATTTGTCGATGACGCTGCTCAAGGAGATGAACAACGCGCTGGCGGTCGGCCCGATCCTGATGGGACCGCGGCAGCCGGCGCACATCCTTGCCCCCTCGACGACAAGCCGCGGAATCGTCAACATGGCAGCGATCGCCGCAAGCGAAGCGATTTCACTGGAAGCAGAAGCATGATCCGCCACACCGTTATCTTCACGCTCAAGCACGCGCATGGCTCGCTGCAGGAAAAGGGCTTTCTGCGCGATGCCAAGGTCGCGCTCGAGAAAATCCCGGGCGTCGAGAAGTTCGAGCAGTTGCGGCAGATCAGCAAGAAGAACGACTACCGCTTCGGCTTCTCGATGGAGTTCAAGGACAAGAAGGCCTACGACGCCTACGACAAGCACCCCAAGCATGTGAGCTTCGTGCAGGATCGCTGGAACCGGGAAGTCGAGGCGTTTCTTGAGATTGATTACGAGGCGCTGTGAGGTGTTTGCTCGCGAGGGTCGAGCGGGCCCAAGGCATCGATCAATATCACCAGGTGCGGCAGGGAATCGCGCGCGGTTTCCCAGATGATATCGAAGTTGAGCCGTTGATAATCGTGCGCGCCCCGGTTGCGGATCGCCCGTATTTCGTTCCACGGCCAATCGGGATGGTTCGCTATGAACTCAGGCGATCTGCGCTCGATCTTCACGACGCTTTCGCCAATTCGGATGAGAGCCATGACGACGGCATACTGGGTCTTCTGGTCTCGGAGGAAATCGGCCTTCGAGAGTCCTGTAGTGAAGGCAAGGGCAGCAACTGAGGCTTGCTTCATGACGTCGAGATAGACCGCGAGGCGCTCGTCGATCAAATCGGCCGTGCCTCGGCGAGGACCTTGTCCTTGAAGAATCGATGAAGCTCCTCGGGCGTCACAATCTGCACCGGCACACCGAGGCGCTCGTTCAGCTCCTCCTGAAGCCCACCAAGATCGAAGAGGGTTGCTCCAGGAAGCGTGTCGACAAGGATGTCGATATCGCTTCCTTCGGTGTCGGTGCCATGCAGTACAGAGCCGAATAGGCGAGGATTTGTGGTCCGCCGGCGCGCGACGGCCTCTCGGATATACTGCCTGTTCTGCTCAAGCACTTCGGACGGGCGCATCGCATTCTCCTGCGTCAATAATAGTGGCGCGTCGTCCCGTTCACAAGTTCCCCTACTGAAACGCCGTCTCCGCAAAGCTCCTCAGCTTCCGTGAGTGGAGCTTCTCCGGCGGCTGGTCGCGGAGGATTTCCATGGAGCGGAGGCCGATCAGGAGGTGGCGGTTGACCTGCGTGCGGTAGAAGTCGGAGGCCATGCCGGGGAGTTTCAGCTCGCCGTGCAGGGGCTTGTCGGAGACGCAGAGCAGGGTGCCGTAGGGGACGCGGAAGCGGAAGCCGTTGGCGGCGATGGTGGCGGACTCCATGTCGAGCGCGACGGCGCGGGACTGGCTGAGTTGCTTGGTGATCTCGGCCTGGTCGCGCAGTTCCCAATTGCGGTTGTCGAAGGTGGCGACGGTGCCGGTGCGCATGATGCGCTTGGTCTCGATGCCTTCCATGTGGGTGATCTCGCCCACGGCCTGTTCGAGCGCGACCTGCACTTCGGCGAGCGCGGGGATCGGGACGGTGACCGGCACATCGGCGTCGAGCACGTGGTCTTCGCGCAGATAGGCGTGGGCGAGGACGTAGTCGCCGAGCTCCTGCGAATTGCGGAGGCCGGCGCAGTGGCCGAGCATGATCCAGGCATGCGGGCGGAGCACCGCGATGTGGTCGGTGATGGTCTTGGCGTTCGAGGGACCGACACCGATGTTGACGAAAGTGATGCCGCGGGCGCCGCTCATCTTGAGGTGATAGGCCGGCATCTGCGGGGCGCGCTTGGCCGGCGTGCCGGTGCTGCCGCCACCGAGGCGCGAATTGGCCGTGATGTGGTTGCCGGGCTCGATGAAGGCATCGTAGTCGGGATGACCGTCGGCCATGTACTGCTTGGCGAGGCGGCAGAATTCTTCGACGTAAAAGCCGTAGTTGGTGAAGATCACGAAATTCTGGAAATGCTCGGCGTCGGTGCCGGTGTAGTGGCTCAGCCGGGCCAGCGAGTAGTCGACGCGCGGCGCGGTGAAATGGGCCAGCGGGTAGGGACCGCCGGGCGGCGGCACGAAGGTGCCGTTGGCGATCTCGTCGTCGGTGTCGGCGAGATCGGGAACATCGAACAGGTCGCGCAGCGGAATGGGGAGGGCGTTGATCGCCTCGCCATCGATGCGCTCATTGGGGGAGAGCGCGAAATGGAGCGGCATGCGCGTGGCGCTTTCGCCGACGTCGATGGTGCCGCCGTGATTGCGCAGGATCACCGAGAACTGCTGGATGAGGTAGTCCTTGAACAGGTCCGGGGCGGTGATCGTGGTGCGGTAGACGCCAGGCGTGTGGAGATAGCCGTAGGCGAGCGTCGAGTCGGTCTTGCCGTAGCTGCGCGAGGTGACCTGCACTTCCGGGTAGAAGGCCCGGACACGGCCCTTGGGCACGACACCCTTGCTGAGCCCGATCAGGTGCTGGCGGATGAAGGCGGTGTTGCGGTGGTAAAGTTCGGCGATATAGGCCCAGGCGTCCTCAGGGCTCTTGAAAGCTTTCTGGGGCGCCGGGGGTGGGGAGAGGATGTCCATTTCGGATCTCGTTGCATGCCGGCACGAAAGCGCGGCGTTGCGGTGGTGTCTTAGGGATTTTGCCCGCAGGGAGCAATCCGGCTAACAAATCGTCCATGAACATCACCAATCGGTGAACCCCCCTTTTATTGTCGGGGTGTTGGTCCATTTTAGTCAGTGTTCACGGGAATTCTGCAAACGACCCATGCACCGGTGAACCGCGAGGCACCTGCCGCTGCCCCCAAGCCCTCAACAGTGCGGCGGGTGTCTCCCCCAAGGGCCACAGTTTCGGAAACGAGACTGTGGCCCCTTTGTTTTCAATGGGTTGTCGTGGTTACTTCGTGGGGTAGGTCGCCCTGAGCCAATCAACCGAGTTGCGCACCAGTTGCTCGAGGACGGTGAGGTCGACCTGGTTGAGCCGCTTCACATAGAGGCAGCCCTTGCCCATCCGGTGCTTGCCGAGCCTCGCGAGCAAGTCGCCACGCGGGCCTTCTGCATCGGGCGCGAAACTGCCGTTGAGATAGATCGAGAATTCGGCCTTGCGGGGGGAGAAGCCGGCGAGGCAGGCGTCGCCTTCGTGTCCGGACGCGTAGATGTAATGATAGGTGCCGAAGCCGACGATACCGGGCCCCCACATCGTCGGTTTTGTGCCGGTGATGCGGGTCATCATCGCGACCAACACCTTGCTGTCTGCGAGCTTTTGCGGATCCTCGACCCGAGTGAGGAATTCCATCACCGACGCACCGGTCGGTTTGGTCTTGGTCTCTGCCATGCTCCCCTCCGTTGAACGTCCGATGCTAAGCGCAAAAGCAGCGGTTGCAATCGACGTTGGGGTAAGGCACATCGGCGATTGACGATGGAAGGGAGGAGCCCTCCGTCACCTGCTTCGGCCGAAGGGCCAGCCAAACACATTGGAATTGCACAATGCCGTCGATGTACGCCGTCTCTGTCGGGGTCTTTACCCGTCAGCTTACCAATCTGCTTGCCCAGCTGGAGAAGGCCGAGGCCTTTGCGACCGAGCACAAGTTCAAGGTCGACACGCTGGTCAACCAGCGCCTGATCTGGGACATGGCGCCGCTCAGCTTCCAGGTGCAGAACGCCACCGACCATGCCAAGGGCGCCGCGGCGCGGCTGTCGGGTCGCGAAGTGCCGTCATGGCCCGATGACGAGAAGACTTTCGCTGACTTGAAGGTGCGCGTGCAGAAGGCTCTCGACTACCTTGCGACCGTCAAGCCGGCCGATATCGACGGCAGCGAGGAGAAGGTCATCACGCTCAAGCGCAACGGCCAGGACTACACCATCAGCGGGCAGGACTATCTGCTCGGCCGCGCGCAGCAGAACTTCTGGTTCCACCTCACCACGGCCTACGGGATCATGCGCGCCAACGGCGTGCCGCTCGGCAAGTCGGACTACACGAAGTAGCGGCTAAGAATACCGCTCCTCGGTCCAGGGATCGCCGCGGTTGTGATAGCCGCGGACTTCCCAGAAACCGGGGTGGTCGAGGGTCGCGAACTCGATCTTGCGGATCCATTTCGCGCTCTTCCAGAAATAGAGGTGCGGTACCACCAGCCGCACCGGCCCACCATGGTCGAGGGGCAGGGGCTGCCCCTCCCAGCTGTGGGCGAGGATCGCCTCGGGCGACGAGAAATCCTCGAGCGTGAGGTTGGTCGTGTAGCCGTCATTGCTGGTGAGCAGGACGTGAGTGGCCTCGGGTTTGGGCTGCACGGCTTCCATGAGGTCGTGGGTCGTCACGCCGTCCCAATTGTTGTCGTAGCGCGACCAGGAGGTGACGCAGTGGATGTCGCTGAGCTTACTCGTCTGCGGCGCGGAATTGAGATCATGCCAGGTCCACGCTGCGGGGTATTCAACGGCGCCGGTGATCTCGAGCCGCCAGTTTTCCCGGGCGATATTCGGGGTCTGGCCGAGATCGAGGATCGGCCAGTTCTTGACCAGATGTTGCCCGGGCGGCAGGCGACTGTCCTCCGGCCGCGAGGTCATGCCGGTGAGGAACTTACCCAGTTCCGCCCAGCGGGACTTGGTCTGGGTGAGCTTTGAATCTTCCGGTGTGTCGGCCACGGGACGCCTCCGTTTGGCAAAATCTTGGTCTGACTCACAACGATGTCAATGCACGTTTCGCTCACTCGCGCATTGCAGAGAGGAGGATCGCATCCCATCTGAAGTGCGACCAAAACGGAGGTTTGCCATGCTGACCCGCGAAGATCGCACTGCCATCGACGGCCTGTTCGAGCGGCTGACGGAAGCTGAACGCCGCGGCGGACCGCGCGATGCGGAAGCCGAGGCCTATATCCGCAGCAAGATCGCCGCGCATCCGGCAGCGCCCTACTACCTCGCGCAGACCGTTGTGGTGCAGCAGGAGGCCCTGAAAGAGGCCGAGCGCCGCATGGAGGCGTTGGAGCGCAATGGCCGCCAGATCGAGCAGCGACGCGGTCCTTGGGATCGTGAGCCGGCCCAGGACGACCGCCGGCAGAATGCCGGTGGCTTCGGCGGTGGCGGCTTCCTCGCCGGTGCGGCGCAGACGGCGCTTGGCGTTGCCGGCGGCATGATGCTGGGAAGCTTGATCGGCTCGATCTTTACGAGCGGCGCGGCGAACGCCAGCGAGTATGACAATTCGGCTGCCAATGACAGCTCGACTCAAGGCAACGATTCCGGCTCTGACGCTGGTGCCGACACGGGCGGCGACGATGGCGGCGGGTTCGACGGTGGGGATGGCGGCGGCTTCGATATGGGCGGCGACTTCTAGGACGCCCAGCCTAGTTCACCGTTTCACGGAAACGGTGAACTGAGCCTGCTTCTTGTTTGTCGCGCCTCCGAACCGGAAAGCCGGCGCCCACCTTTCCTGGAGACGCTCCGCGCTAGCGCTTCTCGTAGAACGCATTTCCACCCGCAACCAGTACATAGTGCATGTTGGTGTAGGGGAAGCTGTAGCCTTCGGTGTGGAAGAATTTTGCGTTCTGCACACCGGGGTGCCGCACCCCCGCCAGCACGCGTTGCGCGACCTGACGGGCCAGGGCGAGGCTCTTGCCCTCTTTCAACGATTTTGACAGCACGCCCGGCGCGAACTGGTTTTTCTGCCCGACAACGCCGCACACGGAACTCGGGAATTTCGGATCGTGCATGCGGTTCATCACCACTGTGCCGACCGCCAGCATGCCCTCAGGACTGGAGCGATTGGACTCGAAATACATGGCGCGGGCCATGCACTCGGTGGGCGACAGCGTCGAAAAGGGCGAGAGGGCGCAGCCGCCGAGGAATCCGACAGATGCGACGACGGTGGCGAGGGCCAGGGCGCGAAACACGCATCACTCCGAACGCAATACTTGCGCGTGTGAGTGACGGACGCGGGTTAAGAAGCTGTTAGGTACGGCGGCGGCTGAGCAGCAGGCTGGCGAGCAGGGCCAGACCGACCACGCCGACGATCGCCGGCACCGGATCGGCTCTCACTGCGCGGCTGGCGCGACCTGCTTGATGCGCAGCGGCCTTGGCGACCACAGCGCCTTCGTGGCGGAGGTAGTCGGCCGCGTCGTGGAGCCGCGGTTCGGCGACGGCGCGCGCCTGCCGGGCGAACTGCGACAGGTGGTCCTGCGCGTAGTCGCGCGTTTCCATCGCGCCAGCGGCTAGCGATTTCGCCATACGGCGGGCTTCACGTTCATCGATGCGTTCGAGCCAGGACATTGGGAACCTCCAGTTGTCGAGGTAACGGCAGAATCCGTGTGGAAGTTCCGCCCCTTGCGCGACGCGGCTCGATTCCCATATCCGATCAATGAAGGAGACTGACCGCATGAACGCTGCCGACGCCCGTCTCGATCGTCAATTCGAGCGCATCTCCCGCCAGGTGCCTGCCTCGCGGGGGTTTCTGGGCTGGGTGCGGAAGCCGCATATGCACCTCATCCGCATCCCGCTGGCCGTCATCCTGATCCTGGGCGGGGTCTTCAGCTTCCTGCCGGTGCTGGGGCTGTGGATGCTGCCGCTGGGCCTGTTGGTGCTCGCGGTCGACATCCCGCCGCTGCGCCGCCCGGTGGGCGACGCCATCGTGCGGCTGCAGCGCTTTATCGCCAGGAGCCAGCGCTGGTTCCGCGAGAAGTTCCGCAGGGACCAGCGGTAGCGGTCACTTGGTGGCGCCGATGTTGACCATCCAGGCGATGCCGAAGCGGTCGGTAAGCATGCCGAAGCTGTCGCCCCACGGGGCCTTCTCGAGCGGCTGGACGATCGTCGCACCGGGGCTGAGCCCATGCCAGTACGAGGTGAGGGCGGCCTCATCATCGCCGGACAGCGAGACGGTGATGTTGCCCGCGCCCTTGTAATCCATGCGGGCCGGCGTGTCCGACCCCATCAGCTTGAAGCCATTGGGGGCTTCGAGGAACGAGTGCATGATGAGGTTGGCTTCTGACGGATCCCCGGCCGCGCCGAACTCGCCGAAGGTGTTCATCGACAGCTCGCCGCCGAAGACGGATTTGTAGAATTCCATCGCCTCGCGGGCGTTGTCTTTGAAGCTGAGATAGGGGTTAAGCGACTGGGCGACCATGGTGTCCTCCTGTGAGCAAGGGCGGGTTGTAGCACCCGATTGTGGCAGATGGTCAACCGCCCGCGCGGACGGTTTCGACAGTGAGCGTGCCGGCGGGTAGTGGCTTCAGCAGTTCCTCCTGCGGCTTGGTCAGAAACAGCCAGTGCGCCCAATCGGCTGGGGCGAGCACGCAGACCTGGCGGTCGTGGTAGGGCTCGATATCGGGACCCGGCGCGGTGGTAAGCATGGTGAAGCTGAGGGCACCGGCATCGTCATCGCTCCAGAGGCCCGCGATGCCCATGGCCGGGGAGCCCTTGAGGCTGAAGCGATGCTTCGCCTTGGGGTATTTGGTGCCGGTGAACTCGAAGAAGCCTGACAGCACGATGACGCAACGGCGCGAGTCGGCAAAGCTGCGCTTGTCGGATTTGAAGTTGAAGACCGGACCTGCCTTGGGCCGCGGCGGCGGCCAGCCGAAGCGCATGAGGACGAGTTCGACGCCATTGCCGGAGGCGCGGAGGACCGGGCCCAGGTCGGCGATGCAAATTTCGCCAGAAGTGTCGAGCGCGTCCGATGGGGGCGAGGCGAGTTCGAGCGCTTCGATCGCCTTGCGATATTGCGCGTGGGTGACCTGTTGTTCGTAGGCGTTGCACATGATGCGAGCATAACGCGGGAATGCGGACAAACAAAAAGGCCCCGCGAACGGGGCCTTTCGTCAACTCAGAGGCTGAAGCTTAGAGCGCCCTCAGGTTCGCGGCGGACACCTTGCCGTCGCGGCCGCTCTCGAGGTCGTAGCTGACCTTCTGGCCCTCATTGAGGGTCGACATGCCGGAGCGCTCGACGGCGGAAATGTGGACAAATGCGTCCTTGCCGCCATCGGTCGGCTGGATGAAACCAAAGCCCTTGGTGGTGTTGAAGAATTTGACAGTGCCTTCGGCCATTTGATGGTTCCTTCGAAAGGCGACTTCCGGGGGCGACATGCCATCCGGCGACGTTCGGCATTCTCGGGAAGCACAGGCCGGCAAACCGGGCCGTCAGCGAGACGGTAGCGAAGCGTATGGACAATAAATGCCTTCTGTCGTTTCGAATTGCAAGATCACGCCGACAATCCGATCGATTGTCCTAGAGCTTGCCGAACGCAACGCCCTTCCAGCTCCAGCCATTGGCAACAACAGTGTTCTGGAGCGGCTCTTTCATTTCTTTGGTGGCGAAGCGGTATTGGTAGATCACGCCCGGCGAAAAGTCCTCGCGGAAGCCCACGGCCGTGCC